>NZ_JBEZBW010000184.1:0-7995 GCF_040647305.1 Saccharothrix sp. NPDC042600
TGCACCCGGCCAAAAGTGTGGTAGCCCTTCGGGCAGGCCATACGGAGATGACACAAGCAAGAAGCCCGGGTTGGGGTGTGACCTCACCAGGCCCTACGGCCGCGCTGCGCGCGTCAAGGGCGGTTGGGTTGGGGTTAGGTTGGGGGTGTGGCGGACGCGGTGCTTGAGGCGACCTTGGAGCGGATCACGTTTGCCAACGAGGAGACCGGTTACACCGTTGCCCGGGTCGATACCGGGCGTGGGGGCGGGGAGTTGGTCACCGTTGTCGGCTCGTTGCTCGGGGTGCAGCCCGGGGAGTCGATCCGGATGCGGGGGCGGTGGGGGTCGCATCCGCAGTACGGGCGGCAGTTCCACGTGGACGATTACACGACCGTCCTGCCCGCCACGATCCAGGGCATTCGCCGCTACCTCGGGTCCGGGCTGATCAAGGGGATCGGGCCGGTGCTCGCGGACAAGATCGTCACGCACTTCGGGGTGGACGCGCTCGACGTCATCGAGCAGGCGCCGGAGCGGCTGATCGAGGTGCCCGGGCTCGGGCCGAAGCGGACGAAGTTGATCGCCGCGGCGTGGGAGGAGCAGAAGGCCATCAAGGAGGTGATGGTCTTCCTGCAGGGCGTCGGGGTGTCCACGTCGTTGGCGGTGCGGATCTACAAGCAGTACCAGGACCGGTCGATCGACGTCGTGCGCACCGAGCCGTACCGGTTGGCGTCGGACGTGTGGGGCATCGGGTTCCGGACCGCCGACGTCATCGCGCAGGCCGTCGGCATCCCGCACGACAGCCCGCAGCGGGTCAAGGCGGGACTGCAGTTCACCTTGTCCGAGGCGACCGGGAACGGGGACTGCTTCCTGCCGGAGAACCGGCTGATCGCCGACGTCGTGAAGATCCTCCAGGTGGACACCGGGCTGGTGATCGACTGCCTGGCCGAACTGGTCGAGGAGGAGGGGGTGGTGCGGGAGGTCATGCCGGACGGGGAGGCGGCCGTGTACCTGGTGCCGTTCCACCGGGCCGAGGTGTCGTTGGCCGGGTCGCTCGTGCGGTTGCTGCGCACCGATGCCGAGCGGATGCCCGCGTTCCGCGAGGTTGATTGGGAGCGGGCGTTCGCGTGGTTGGGCGCTTCGCTGGAGGAGAAGCAGCGCGAGGCCGTGCAGCTCGCCTTGACGCGCAAGGTGGCCGTGCTGACCGGCGGGCCGGGGTGCGGGAAGAGCTTCACCGTGCGGTCGATCGTGCGGCTCGCCGTGGCGAAGCGGGCGCGGGTGGTGTTGGCCGCGCCGACCGGGCGGGCGGCGAAGCGGTTGGCCGAGTTGACCGGGCACGAGGCGCGCACGGTGCACCGGCTGCTGGAGCTCAAGCCCGGCGGTGACGCGGCCTTCGACCGCGACCGGCCGCTGGAGGCCGACCTGGTCGTGGTGGACGAGGCGTCGATGCTGGACCTGTTGCTGGCCAACAAGTTGGTGAAGGCCATCGCGCCCGGGACGCACCTGCTGCTGGTCGGCGACGTGGACCAGTTGCCGTCGGTGGGCGCGGGCGAGGTGCTGCGCGACGTGCTCGCGCCCGGCGGCCCGGTCCCGCACGTGCGGTTGACGCACATCTTCCGGCAGGCGCAGGAGTCCGGCGTCGTCACCAACGCGCACCGCATCAACTCCGGCGACCACCCGCTGGTGCAGGGGCTGCCGGACTTCTTCCTGTTCCCCTGCGAGGACGCGGAGGAGGCGGCGGCGCTGACCGTGGACGTGGTGGCGTCCCGCATCCCGCGCCGGTTCGGCCTCGACCCGCGCACCGACGTGCAGGTGCTCACGCCGATGCACCGCGGCGCGGCGGGCGCGGGGGCGTTGAACGTCGTGCTCCAGGAGGCGCTGACCCCGGCGCGGCCGACCGTGCCGGAGCGGCGGTTCGGCGGGCGGGTGTTCCGGGTGGGGGACAAGGTCACCCAGATCCGGAACAACTACGACAAGGGCGCGAACGGGGTGTTCAACGGGACGCTCGGGGTCGTCACGGGCATCGACGTGGTGGACCAGAAGTTGACGGTTCGCACCGACGAGGACGAGGACGTGGACTACGAATTCGGCGAACTCGACGAGCTGACCCACGCTTACGCCATGACGATTCATCGCTCACAGGGCAGTGAGTACCCGTGCGTGGTCGTCCCAATCACCACGAGCGCGTGGTTGATGTTGCAGCGCAACCTGCTCTACACGGCGGTGACGCGGGCGAAGAAGTTGGTGGTGCTGGTCGGGTCGCGCAAGGCGATCGGGCAGGCCGTGCGCACCGTGGGCGCGGGCCGCCGGCACACCGCCCTCGACGTCCGGTTGAGCCGGTCCGAGGGGTAGCGACCACTTTCCGGGTCCGGCGGTGTCCATACCTGTGCGAGGACCACGGGTTGGGAGGACCACCATGCAACGGACCGCGGAACTGCTGGCGCGGGCGCGGGACGGGGACGGCGACGCGTTCCGGGCGCTCGTCGAGCCGCACCGGCGTGAGCTGCAACTGCACTGCTACCGCGTGCTGGGGTCGGTGCAGGACGCGGAGGACGTGCTCCAGGAGACGCTCCTGGCGGCGTGGCGGGGCATCGACGCCTTCGAGGGGCGGGCGTCGGTGCGGACGTGGCTGTACCGGATCGCCACCAACCGCTGCCTGAACGCGTTGCGCGCCGGCGACCGCCGATCGCCGGTCGACTACCGGCCGGAGGTCCCGTTGCCCGAACCGTCGCACCGCCACGCGGAACCGGCGTGGCTGGAGCCCTACCCGGACGTCCTGCTCGACGGGGTCGCCGACCACGCGCCGGGTCCCGACGCCCGGTACGAGCTGCGTGAATCGGTGTCCCTGGCGTTCCTGGCGGCGTTGCAGGGGTTGCCGCCGAGGCAGCGGGTGGTGCTGGTGCTGCGGGACGTGCTGGGGTTCCGGGCCGCCGAGGTCGCGGCGATGCTGGGCACCACCCCGGACGCGGTGGCGGGCGCGTTGAAGCGGGCGCGCGCGGCGATGCCGGGTCGGGCGGGGTCGCCGCCGTCGCCCCGCGAGCGGCGGGTGGTGGACGAGTTCGTCCGGGCGTTCGAGGCGGGGGACGTCGACGCGGTCGTGGCGCTGCTCAGCGACGACGTCCGGTTGAGCATGCCGCCGCTGCCGATGGTGTACGAGGGCCTGGCGGACGTGCGGAACTTCCTGACCACCGTCGCGATGCGGGACGGGCGGCGGCACCGGTTGGTCCCGACGCGGGCGAACGGGCAGCCGGCGTTCGGCGCCTACCTGCTCACCCCGATCCCGCGGGCGCACGGGGTGCTCGTGCTGACGATGGCGGGGGACCGGGTCGCCGGGCTGACGCGGTTCGTGGACAACTCGCTGCTGGCGGCGTTCGGGCTGCCCCGGTCGTTGCGCGGGGGTTCGCGGTGACCGCGGCGCAGCGGTGGGTGTTGGGGCTGGCGTCGTTGGCGTCGTTCATGATGGCGCTGGACAGCCTGGTCGTGACGACGGCGTTGGCGACGATCCGGGAGGACCTCGGGGCGTCGGTCGAGGCGCTGGAGTGGACGGTCAACGCGTACAACCTGACGTTCGCGGTGCTGCTGCTGACCGGGGCGGCGCTGGGGGAGCGGTTCGGGCGGCGGCGGGTGTTCGTGGTCGGGCTGGCGGTGTTCACGGTGGCGTCGGCGGGGTGCGCGCTGGCACCGGACATCGGGGCGCTGATCGCGGCGCGGGCCGTGCAGGGGGTCGGGGCGGCGATGGTGCTGCCGTTGTCGTTGACGCTGGTGAGCGCCGCCTTCCCGCCGGCGCGGCGCGGGCGCGCGATGGGGCTGTACCTGGGGATCACCGGGGTGGCGACGTTCAGCGGGCCGTTCGTCGGCGGGGTCGTGGTGGACGGGCTGGCGTGGCAGTGGATCTTCTGGCTGAACCTGCCGGTCGGGGTCGTGGCGGTCGTGTTGACGCGGTGGCGGGTGGGCGAGGGCTTCGGCGTCGGCGGGCCGTTGGACCTGGTCGGGGTGCTGCTCGTGACCGCCGGCGCGTTCGGCGTCGTGTGGGGGTTGGTGCGGGGGAACGTCGCGGGGTGGGGGAGCGCCGAGGTGGTCGGCGCGTTGGTGGCGGGTGTCGCGTTGGTGGGCGGCTTTGTGTTGTGGGAGCGCCGTTTCCGCGCGCCCATGCTGCCGATGCGCTTCTTCCGCCTGCGGGCGTTCGCGACGGCCAACCCGGCGAACTTCTGCGTGTTCGCGTCGCTGTACGGGACGCTTTTCTTCCTGGCGCAGTACTTCCAGGTGGTGCTGGGGGACGGTCCGCTGGAGGCCGGGCTGAGGCTGGTGCCGTGGACGGCGACGCTCATGGTGTGCGCGCCGATCGCCGGTCGGTTGGCGGACCGGTGGGGCGAGCGGACGTTCGTGGTCCTCGGGCTGCTGCTGCAGGCCCTCGGGACGGCGTGGATCGCGGCGACGGCGGGCGCGGGGTACGCCGTGGTCCTGCCCGCGCTGGTCGTGGGCGGGGTGGGGTTGACGATGGCCATGCCCGCGGCGCAGAAGGCGGTGGTCGGGGCCGTGCGGGCGGCGGAGGTCGGGCAGGCGTCGGGGGCGTTCATGACGCTGCGGATCCTGGGCGGGGTGTTCGGCGTGGCGGTGGCGGTGGCCGTGTTCGCGGGGGTCGGCGGGTACGCGTCGGCGGCGGACTTCACGGCGGGGTTCGGGGCGTCCATGACGGTCGTGGCGGCCTTCGCCCTGGTGGGCACCCTGGTCGCCCTGGCCATGCCCTCCCGCCGACCGGCCGGGGTTCCGGATCCGGTTCCGCAGCCCACCCGACGCCGACTTAGCCCGCTCCGACGCCGTCTTAGCCCGCTCCGACGCCGTCCTAGCCCCACCTCGACGCCGACCTAGCCCACCCCCGCCGCGGGCCGGCCTGGTTCCCCAGCCCCGGGCCGGCCCGCACCTCTCCCCGTCTCCCGCGCTCCTCATCTACCGGGACGCGCGAGGCGGCGATCGGTCGCGGATCCTGTATGTCACACGATCGGGTGGTGCCCGGCCCCGCGGCCGGGCACCGGAACCCGCGAGCCCTACTTCACCGGGTAGGCGATGTCGCAGACCTCGTCGTCCGGACCGGCCGCGTCCCAGTCCGCCCAGTACACCTCGCGCGGCGCGCCGGCCTCCGCCAGGCCCTGCTCCCCGACCCACCGCGCGACCGCGTCGTACGCCGACAGGATCTGCGGGTACTCGACCTCGCGCTTCTTCAACCGCACGTACGCCTCGCGGTGGGCCGGCTCGACGCGCGCCGGGGCGTTGGGCGGGGCACTCTGGGTCGCGATGGGCACGCACACCTCCACCGGGCCGTCACTGTCCTCGTTCACCTCGCCGTGGTAGATCACGAACGGGGCCTCGGACACGCCGCCGAAACCACCCGCCGCCTTCTCCGCCCGGCCCATGGCGGCGGCCATCCACTCCTCCAGCTCCAGTTGCGCGACGTGCCGCTGCTCGGTCAGCACGACCTGCTCGGGCACGTCCCGCACGCGGACCTCGTACATCTCCGACAACCCCTTCCCTCCGGTCAACACGACGTGGAGGTGGGCGGCCAGGTCCCGTTGCACCGCGAACCGCCGCTCGACCCGCGCCCAGTACGCCGCCAGCACGGCCGCGCGGTCCGGGGCCGCCATCACCTCGGCGACCTCCGCGAGCGGCATGTCCAGCCGGCGCAGCAGGGCCACCAGGCGGGCGTCCGCGAGCTGGTCCTCGTCGTACCGGCGGTAGCCGTTGAACGGGTCCACCTCCGCCGGTCGCAGCAGGCCCTGCCGCTCGTACAGGCGCAACGCCTTGAGCGACAGCCGCGACCTGCGCGCGAACTCGCCGATGGTGACCAGCACCCGCACCTCCTCCACGCGATCGAGCCTCGGGCGTGCCCCAGGGGCAGGGTCAAGCGTCGCAGAGGGCGTTGCGCCGGATGCCCGCGTCCCCCGCCGGGCGGCGTTAACAGGCGAGCCCATAAGCAACAGGTATGGCCGGTTGGAGGGTGTGCAAGGGTCGCGATTTGGCTCATCCTCCTGCTCAACCCTGCCTAGGAGGAACAACCGTGAAGTCGACCAGACGTTCACTCGTGACACTGGCGATAGCCGGTGTCACGGCCGCCGCGGTGATCAACGGCGGCGTCCCCGGCACCGCGGGCCCCGCACCCGAGGTGACCGCCGCCCCCGCCGGCCCCACGTACGTCTACAAGGTCCACGCGCCGCTGGGCAAAGCCGCCCAGGACCTGCTCGGCCGTGGCTTCGACGTGCTGGAGCAGCGGGAGGGCGACAACCTGTTCGTCCTCGGTGACTCGGCCACCGGCGACAAGCTGAAGAAGGAGGGCTTCACCTCGGTCATCGACGAGGTGCTGCCCGCCCCGCAGTGGGAGCCGCCCAAGCGCAAGTCGCAGTCCCTGGACGCGGCGGCGCTGGAGGAGACCTACTACGGCGGCTACCGCACCGTCAACGCGCAGTACGCGCACCTGGACGCGGTCGCCTCGCAGTACTCGTCGCTGGCCACCGTCGTCGACTACGGCGACTCGTGGCGCAAGACCCAGGGCTCCGGCGGTTACGACCTGCGCGCCATCTGCATCACCAAGAAGAACGCCGGCGACTGCGCGCTCAGCCCGACCGCGCCCAAGCCGCGGTTCTTCGTGATGGGCCAGCTGCACGCCCGCGAGCTGACCACCGGCGACATGGCCTACCGCTGGATCGACCACCTGACCCAGGGCTACGGCACCGACGCCGAGGTCACCGCGCTGCTCGACTCCACCGAGGTGTGGGTCGTGCCGATCGCCAACCCCGACGGCGTCAACATCGTGCAGCAGGGCGGCAACACGCCGCGCTACCAGCGCAAGAACGCCAACACCACCAACGGGTCGAACTGCTCGGGCACGTCGTCGTCGCACATCGGCGTGGACCTGAACCGCAACACCGACTCGCACTGGGGCGGCGCGGGCACGTCCTCCAACCCGTGCGACCAGACCTACAAGGGCCCGTCGGCCAACTCCGAGGTCGAGACCAAGGCGCTGCAGGCGTTGTGGCGCAACCTCTACAAGGACCGCCGCGGCACCGGCACCACCGACGCCGCCCCGGCCGACACCACCGGTGTCGTGATCTCCATGCACAGCTACTCGAACCTCGTGCTGTTCCCGTGGGGCTGGACGACGTCGTACAAGACGGGCAACGACGCGGCGCTGCGCGGCATGGCGCAGGAGATGGCGAGCATCGCCGGCGGCTGGCAGTACGGCCAGCCCGGTGAGGTGCTCTACAACGCGGCCGGCGCGACCGACGACTGGGTGTACGACGACCTCGGCACGGCGTCGTTCGTGTGGGAGATCGGCCCGGGTTCGGGCACGTGCAGCGGCTTCTTCCCGGCGTTCTCCTGCCAGACGTCCACGTTCTGGCCGAAGGTCAAGCCGATGCTGATGTACTCGGCGAAGAAGGCGGCCAACCCGTACGGCGGCGGCGGTGGCACCCCCGGCTCCTGCCCGACGGCCACCAACGCCACGGACGTGAACATCCCGGACAACGGCGCGGCGGTCAGCAGCACCATCACCATCGCGAACTGCACCGGCAACGCGTCGGCCACGTCCGCGGTCGAGGTGCACATCAAGCACACGTACCGGGGTGACCTGGTGATCGACCTGGTCGCGCCGGACGGCTCGACGTACCGGCTGAAGTCGTCCAACAACGACTCGGCGGACAACATCGACACGACGTACACGGCGAACGTGTCGACCGAGGTGCGCAACGGCGCTTGGAAGCTCCAGGTGCAGGACGTGTACTCGGCGGACACCGGGTACATCGACTCGTGGAGCCTGACCCTGTAGGAACACCGCTGTCATCCGCTTGATCGAGAGGCGGCCCGCCCCGGCGGGCCGCCTCTCGCGTCGTTCCCAGGCGCAGCGCGTTCTTGGGCGCGCGCAGCGCGTGGTCTTGGGCGCGCGCAGCGCGCCTGCTTTTGGGCTTTTCCGTCCTCCCCGTACGGCCTGCCCGAAGGGCTACCACACTTTCCCGGGGTTGGGCCAAAAAG
>NZ_JBEZBW010000185.1:0-7814 GCF_040647305.1 Saccharothrix sp. NPDC042600
CGCCCGCCGCCGCCCACCGCCCGGCGCCGCCCACCGCCCGCCGCCGCCAGCAGCGCGCCGCCGACGCCGCCGACCTCCGCCGCCGACCGCCGCCGCCTACCGCCGCCGCCGCCCGCCGCCGCCGCCCGCTGCCGCCCGCCGCCGGGCATTCGCCCACGTGAACCGTTGACAGGAGCGCCGCGGGGTGCTGTGATCCCGGCAACCGATAGGAAAGTTTCTTAACTGTACCGCCGCCGGTCCCGTCCGCAGTTCACCCGAGGTGGGAGGCACCCTGTGGCCATCCGATGGCTGAGCCCCCTGGTCGCGGCGACCCTGCTCGCCGTGCCGACGACCGGCCAGGCCGAACCCCAGGCCCTGGCGATCACCACGTACCAGGCCGAGTCCGCGACCGTCTCCAACGGCCTGGTCGAGTCCAACCACGCCGGCTACACCGGCTCCGGTTTCGTCAACTACGACAACGAGACCGGCAGCCACGTCGAGTTCTCCGTCACCGCGGCGGCGGCCGGCCCCGCGACCCTGAGCTTCCGCTACGCCAACGGCACCACCACCAACCGCCCGATGACCATCGCGGTCAACGGCACCACCGCGGCCACCAACCTGGCCTTCCCGGGCACCGGCGCGTGGAGCACGTGGCGCACCGCCACGACCACCGTCACCCTCGCGGCCGGCGCGAACCGCGTGCGCGCCACCGCGACCACGTCCAACGGCGGCCCGAACGTCGACAAGCTCGACGTCGACTCCGGCGGCGCCACCACCGGACGGCCCGCCGACGTCAACGGCCAGTTGCACGTCTGCGGCGTCAAGCTGTGCAACCAGTACGGGAAGCCGATCCAGCTCCGCGGCATGAGCACCCACGGCATCCAGTGGTACTCGCAGTGCATCAAGACCCAGTCGCTGGACGCCCTGGCCACCGACTGGGGCGCGGACATCCTGCGGATCTCCATGTACGTCCAGGAAGGCGGCTACGAGACCGACCCGCGCAAGTTCACCGACATGGTGCACGGGTACATCGAGGAAGCCACCAAGCGCGGCCTGTACGCCCTGGTCGACTGGCACCAGCTCGACCCCGGCGACCCGAACGCGAACCTGTCCCTGGCCCGGACGTTCTTCACCGAGGTCGCCCAGCGGCACCGGGACAAGACCAACATCATCTACGACATCGCCAACGAGCCCAACGGCGTGTCGTGGGCGGGCATCAAGTCCTACGCGGAGCAGATGATCCCGGTGATCCGCGCCCAGGACCCGGACGGCGTGGTGTTCGTGGGCACGCACGGCTGGGGCTCGCTGGGCGTCTCCGACGGCCGCACCGAGGCCGACATCGTCAACAATCCCATCAACGCCACGAACTTCATGTACACGTTCCACTTCTACGCGGCGTCCCACCAGGACGAGTACTTCGCGGCGCTCCAGCGGGCGGCCACCCGCATCCCGCTGTTCGTGACGGAGTTCGGCACCCAGACCTACACCGGTGACGGCGGCAACGACTTCACCTACTCCCAGAAGTACCTGGACTTCCTGGCCGCCAACAAGATCGGCTGGACCAACTGGAACTACTCCGACGACTCCCGCTCGGGCGCCGTCTTCAAGCCGGGCACCTGCGCCGGCACGACGTTCACCGGCACAGGCGTGCTGAAACCCGCCGGCGTCTGGGTCCGCGACCGCATGCGCACCCCGGACGACTTCCCCACCAGCTGACCGACCCCACCTGCCCGGACCACTCCGGTCCGGGCAGGCCCGGTCACCCGGTGATCACCTCGCTCAGTGCGCGTGCACGGCCTCGCCGACAGCCAGGCGCTCGCGGAACGCCCGCCGGCCGTCGGCGGTCAGCAGCGTCCAGGTCGCAGGACGGGTCGCCGCCGGGGGCCGAGGTCCGGGGGCCTCGCTCAGGACGTCGGCCAACTGTGCACCGGTTCGTTGCTGTGCATCAGGTCCCGGTAGGTCCGCAACATCCGCCGCAACGCCTCGGGCCGGTCCAGGGCCGAGTGGTCGTAGTGGCGGTGGAACACGCGTGCCTGCCACGTCGCCCCGTTCACCCCGGTCAGGCAGCGCTGCTCGATCACGCCCAGCAGCCGGTCCCGCTCGGCCTGCTCGACCTTCAGCTTCACCAGGCCCTCGTGGGCCATCGGCAGCAGCCGCCGCAGCACCAGCTCCGCCACCGGCACCGTCCCCAACCCCGGCCAGTACACCTGCGCGTCGATGCCCATCTTCGCGCCGGCCACGAAGTTCTCCTCGGCCGCGCTGAAGGACATCTGGCTCCACAGTGGACGCTCCTCCTCGGCGAGCATCCGCACCAGGCCGTAGTAGAACGCCCCGTTGGCCAGGATGTCCACCACGGTCGGCCCCGACGCCAGCACCCGGTTCTCCACCCGCAGGTGGGGCTGGTCGCGCACCACGTCGTACACCGGCCGGTTCCACCGGTAGATGGTCCCGTTGTGCAGGCGCAGCTCGCCCAGCGACGGCGTGTCGCCGCGCTCCAGCACCTGCAACGGGTCCTCCTCGTCGCAGATCGGCAGCAGCGCCGGGAAGTACCGCACGTTCTCCTCGAACAGGTCGAAGATCGACGTGATCCACCGCTCGCCGAACCACACGCGCGGCCGGACGCCCTGCTCCTTCAGCTCGTCGCTGCGGGTGTCGGTGGCTTGCTGGAACAGCGCGATCCGGGTCTCCCGCCACAGCTCCTTGCCCAGCAGGAACGGCGAGTTCGCGCCGACCGCCACCTGCACGCCGGCGATCGCCTGCGCCGCGTTCCAGTACGACGCGAACGAGTCCGGCGACACCTGCAGGTGGAACTGGGTGGACGTGCAGGCGCCTTCCGGCACGATCGAGTCGGCCGTCATCTGCAGCTTCTCGACCCCGCCGATCGCGATCTGGATGTCCTCCCCGCGCGCGGCCAGCACCTGCTCGTTGAGCAGCGCGTAGCGCGGGTTGCCCGACAGCGCGTCCAGAGCCAGGTGCTTGGCCTGCAGGGTCGGCAGGATGCCGATCATCACCATGTGGGCGTCGACGTCGCGCGCCTTGTGCTCGGCCTCGTTCAGCGACCGCCGCACGGTCTCCTCGAACCCGGTGATCCCGCCCGCGGTGAGCTGCCGCGGCGCGACGTTGATCTCCAGGTTCCACTGGCCCAGCTCGGTGACGAAGTCCGGGTCGGCGATGGCCTCCAGCGCGGCGGCGTTGCGCATCGCCGGGTCGCCCGCCTCGTCGACCAGGTTCAGCTCGATCTCCAGGCCCGCCATGGGCCGGTCGAACTCGAACCTCGACTCCCTGAGCATGCGGGCGAAGACGTCCAGGCACCGGCGCACCTTCGTGCGGTACCGCGTGCGGTCCTCCCGGGTGAACTCATGCCTCGCCACCTCGTCGCCCATGATCCGCCTCCTAGGTCGTCAAGGCAGGTACCGCGATAGCGGTGACCACAAACCCCTCCCGCGCCATCCAGCGACCCGTGAACCCGTCGAGGGTGAACCCGTCCACCACCGGCGGCTCGATGAGGACGCGCGCGGTGAACGTCCCGTCGTCGGGGTTGACGGTCACCTCCGCATCCTCGAACCCGAGCCACGTCCGCGCCAGTGGGAACCACGCCTTGTAGACCGATTCCTTCGCGCTGAACAGCAGCCGGTCCCAGCGGACCTTGTCGGTCGCCCGGCCCAGCGCCGCGACCATGCGCAGCTCACCCGGCAGGGCGATGGCCTCCAGCACCCCGTCCGGGTTGGGCTCGTTGGGCTCGGCGTCGATGCCGATCGTGCGGATGTCCGCCGTCCGCGCCACGGCCGCCGCGCGGTAGCCCTTGCAGTGCGTGATGCTGCCCACGACCCCGTCCGGCCACACCGGCGCGCGCCGCTCGCCGGGCGGCAGCGGCACCGGCGGGAGGCCCAGCCTGCCCAGCGCGAGCCGGGCGCAGTGCCGGCCGGTGGTGAACTCCTTGCGCCGCTTGTCCACGGCCTTGGCGACGTGCTCCTCCTCCTCGGGCGGCAGCGGCACGTCGAAGTCCCCGAACGTGTCCACCGACGCGACGCCCGGGGGCATGAGGTCGTCGATCACCGGGCGTCCCCTTCCCGCAGCACGTCCACCAGCGGGGCCTTGGTCCACCCGCGGGGCTGCCACTCGCGCGGGTAGCCCAGCGACACCTCGTCGAACCGGACCCCGTCCTTGCGGATGGTCCGCGGGATGTGCAGGTGCCCGTACACGGCCGCCGCCGCGCGGAACCGCAGGTGCCAGTCGGCCGTGCGCTCGGTGCCGCACCACAGCGCGAACTCGGGGTAGCGCAGGATCAGCGTGGGTTCGCGCACCAGCGGCCAGTGGTTGATCAGCACGGTCCTCAGCGCCGGGTCCACCGCGGCCAACCGCCGCTCGGTCTCCTCGACCCGGGCCGCGCACCACGCCTCGCGGCTGGGGTACGGGTCGGGGTGCAGGAAGTACTCGTCGGTGCAGATGATCCCGGCCTCCTGCGCCACGGCCAGCGCCGACTCCTTGTCCGAGGTCCCCGGCGGGCGGAACGTGTAGTCGTAGAGGGTGAACAGCGGCGCCACGGCCACCGGCCCGTCGGGGCCCGCCTCGAACACGGCGAACTCGTCCTCGGGCGTGCGCACGTCCAGGCTCCGGCACAGCTCGACCAGCTGCTTGTACCGCACCTCGCCGCGCGACTGGACGGCGTCGTCCTTGGTCGTCCACAGCTCGTGGTTGCCCGGGGACCACACGACCGTGTGAAACCGCCGGCGCAACTCCGACAGCGCCCACTCGATGTCGTCGAACCGCTCGGCGACGTCACCGGCGACGATCAGCCAGTCGTCCGGCGAGTGCGGCCGGATGCCGGTCACGAAGTCGCGGTTCTGCTGGTAGGTCACGTGCAGGTCGCTGGTGGCTAGCAGGCGCGGCGTCACACTTCCGAGGGTATCCGCCTCCGGACCGTGCGCGGGGGTGGTCACCGAACCGACCGCTCACCCGCTCGTCGCACCTGGGGTGCCGCTGACCGACGCCGCGGGGTCCGCGCGACGCTGCGTGGCCCCGTTCGGCGGCTCGGTCCTTACCCGTGCGTGTCCGGCTTCCTAGCGTGATGGGTATCACGACAGTCCTGCGGCGGAGGACCCGATGACCAACGACGTTCGACCCGCGTTCGGCCGCACGGTCGGTGCCGAGATCGCGCGCCAGGTCCAGCAGCACCAGTACCCGGCGGTGGCGCCCAGGCGCGACGAGGCCGCCCTGGCGACGTTGCTGCGGGCCCGCCAGCGCGGCGACCTCCAGCGGCAGGAGCCGTGGGTGCGCCGGGCCCCCGAGGCGCCGCCCAAGCCGCCGCACGCGGACGTGATCGAGCAGCTGGCGGCCCGCCTGGTGCCCCCGTCCCTGTGGGCGGCGGTGGAGCCCCTCATCCCGCCCGCGAAGGTCCGCAGGCAGGGCGGCGGCCGGGGCCGGGTGTCCGACCGGGCGATCTTCACGGCCATCGTGTTCGTCCTGACCAGCGGCTGCGCGTGGCGCCACCTGCCCGCCACGTTCGGCGTCACGGTGCCCACCGTCCACCGCAGGTTCCAGGAGTGGACCGACGTGGGCCTGTGGCCGCGCCTGCGCCGGGTGGCCCTCGACGCGCCCGACGGCGAGTGGCTGCGACTGGTCCTGGACGCGGCCGAACGCAGGGGCACGAAAGCCGCCGGCTGAGCCCGGCACCGGAACGACCCAGGGTGTCCGCACGTCCCCTCTTTCGAACCGGGAGCTGAGCAACACCCGTTTCCCCAGATGGAGGTGCACCCCGACATGCCGACCCCACCCGGACCCGCGCTGTCCGACCGCGAGATCGCCCTGCTCCGCGCCACCGCCGACCACCGCGTCGAGCTGACGTGCAGCAGCGAACCGGACCTGCGCGTGGACAACCTGCCCTTCTGCGACCACCCGTCCGCCCGAGCCCTGGTCCACGGGGGCCTGATCGAGCCGACCACGACGGGCCCCGTGGGCACCTGGGTCCCGGCCCGCCTGACCCCGGCGGGCACCCGCGCCCTGGGCCCGGTCGCGGCTTAGCCGGTCGTCCAGGCCGGCAGGCGCAGGGTGGTCATCGGCAACAGGCCGCGTTCCCGCAGTGCGGCGAACGACTGCAACAGCGCGTCCAGGCCGTTGTCGGTGGGGCTGGTGGCGATGGCCGCCGCGTCCGCCGCGTCCGACAGCTCGGTCAACGACAGCGGTCGGGGGACGTCACGCAGTTCCACGGCAAGGTGGACGCCCGAGGCGCTCCGCTCCGCCGCGAGGGCGTGAGCGGCGGCCCACCGGACCTCGCCGAACAGGTAGGGGACGCTGAGCACGTCCGGCGTGTCGTCGGACAGCAGCGCCTCTACGGCGGTGAGCACCCGCGGGTCGCCGGTCGGCTTCCGGACGAGCAGGTCGAGTGCGATGGTGCGGGTGTGGGCGTCGGGCGACCGGAGGTCCCGGAGGAGTTCCTCGAACTCGTCGCCAGGCAGCACTTCGACTCCTTCCGCGTCCGCAGTCGAACACGCACGTCGTTCACGCCCGGCGAGGTCAAGGGGCGTCGACCGGCAGGCGAAGGGTGGTCACCGGCAACAGGCCGCGTTCGCGCAGGGCGGCGAACGACGTCAGCATCCCGTCCACGCCGGCCCGGCGCGGCAGGCCGGACCGGTCCACCAGAGCTGACAGCTCGTCGGAACTCAGCGGTTGCGGGATCCCCTCCAGCTCGACCGGTGTCGGCACCGACGCGGCGCGGCGTTCGGCGGCGAGGGCGTGTGCCGCGACCCAGCGGATCTCGCCGAACAGCATCGGGACGCTGATCAGGTCCGGAGTGTCGTCCGCCAGCAGTTCCTCCACGACGGGCAGCACACGCGGGTCGCCCGTGGGTGCTTTGGCCAACACGCCGAGCATCGTGGTGCGGCGGTGGGCGTCGGACGCTTTCAGGATGTCGACGATCTCGCCGAGTTCCTCGTCGGTGAGCATGTGCGTTCCCCTCATCCCGCCCGGTGGCGGCGAACCCTGTCGACGACTTCCGCGATGGTCGGGTTGGGCGGCAGACCGAGCCGCGCGGCCACCCTACTGCCGATCTCGACGCGACTTTGCGCCCGCTCCTGCCAGTGCGGGTAGTTCGAGTGGTCGGCCATGGGTATGCCGTCGACCACCATGTGGTCACGGCCCTCCGCTCGCGTGTCGGCGACCGCGGCCAGCGACCTCGACATCGGTACCTGCCCGTTGGTCAGCTCTTCGACCTTGCGGGCGAGGAAGTCGTATTCGTCCTCCAGCGCTCCGCGGTGTGCTTCCAGGTAGGCCCGGTCGTGGTCGGCCTCCCAGGCGCCCCGCTGAGCCCTGGACATGTTGTCGTAGTTGCGGCCGAGGTGGTCGAACCCGGTGCGGTTGCCGATCTCGCGCAGGCGTCGCTGTTCGGCGGCCTCGTGGGCGATGAACTGGGCGTCCGCCACGGATCCGTTGCCGGACGTCAGCCTGCGCCACGCCGAGTAGTTGGCGTGGCTCATCGCGATGCCGGGGCTGTCGAACAGGTACTTCTTGATCGACCTGATGGTCTCGGGATCGACGTCGAGGCCCAGGCGGTCGAGTTCCCGCCGCATCCGGGTGGTGTCCTCGACGTTGACCAGGTTCCGCCGCAACGCGTCGATCTCGTCCGGGGTCCACGGCCTGCCCGTAGCCGGGTTGTCGCCCCACTTGAGCGGGTCGAACAGGCCACGTCGGCCGCGGTCCGCGGCGTCGTCGGCGTCGGTGTGGTTGGTGCGGTGGTGGTCGGGTGTGCCGGGGACGTAGCCGTCTTGGCTTGCTTTGGTTTTGGTGCCGTCGGGGTGGTGGGTTTCCCATTCGCCGTTGGGTGGGATTTTGGGTTGGCG
>NZ_JBEZBW010000186.1:0-7576 GCF_040647305.1 Saccharothrix sp. NPDC042600
GGCGCGGTGGTTCGGGCGCGGCGGCTCGGGCGCGGCGGCTCGGGCGCGGCGGCCCCAGCCGCCACTCCCGACCTCAGCCCTCCGACACCGCGCCCGCCATCAGGAAGCGCACGGCGGCCAACGCCGCCGTCATGTCCACCTTGTCCGGGGCCACCAGCCACTGCAGGTGGATGCCGATGCCCGCGCCGATCAACGCCGCAGCCAGCGCGTCGACCGGCAGCCCCTCGGGCAGCGGGAAGCGGGCGAGCCAGCGGCGGCACTGCTCGCGCAGCACCTCGTGGATCGCCGCGTACCGGTCGTGGATCGGTGAGCCGGGTTCGAGCGCCTCCACCAGCAACGTCACGAACAGCTTGGTGGTGGGCTGCGTGAACAGGCCCTCCAGGCCGACGGTGAGCACGTCGAGGTCGGCCTCCTCCGGCAACCCGGCGCGCACCCGCTCCACCGACCGCTCCAGGACCGCGAGCAGCAACCCCTCCTTGCTGCCGAAGTGCCACGGGATCGACCCGCGACTGATCCCCGACCGCTCCGCCACGTCGGCGAACGTCGTCTGCCGGTACCCCTTCTCCGCGAACAACGCCGCCGCCGCGCCCAGGATCAACTCCCGGCTCTCCCCGCTGGTCTGCTCCCGCCGTGTTGTCACGCCACCTCCTCCTGTGCTAGCCATAATAGCCTATGCTGACCAACACAGGCGATCATCTTGCGAACCCACGCCTCCGCTGACGGCGAACCGGACCGGTTGGCGTTGTTCGGGTCCGAACGGGACAGGAGGGCGTGGTCGTGAAGCTTCCCGACAGCGCGCACACGGATCTGCCGTGGCGCATCCACGAGGTGGCACCGGACTTCCGGGTCGAGGACGTGTGGGCGCTGCCCACGCCGGGCGGTCCCGACGACTTCCCGCGCCTGGTGCGCAACATGACCACCGGCGAGGGCCGGTTCTCGGGCGCGTCCCGACTGTTGTTCGCCCTGCGGTGGAAGCTGGGCGCCCTGCTGGGCTGGGACGCGGAGAAGCAGGGCCTCGGCGCGCGGGTCCGCTCGCTGCGCCACCGGCTGCCGGCCGACCTGCGCGAGACGCCCCGACCGGGGTTCCGGGCGGTGCCGCTGACGACGGTGTACCTGACCGGCGACGAGTGGGCCGCCGAGCTGGCCAACCGGACCGTGCACACCGTGATGCACATCGGCTGGGTCCGGGACGGGTCCGGCCACCGCGCGCAGATGGCCGTGCTGGTCAAGCCCAACGGGTGGTTCGGCCGGGCCTACATGGCCGCGATCCGGCCGTTGCGCCACCACGTCGTGGACCCCGCGCTGATCCGCATGATCGGGCGCGGCTGGCAGCAGAGGAGCACGTGATGCAGTACGGGATGGTCGCGTTCCACTACCCGCACCCCGCCCACCGCGAGGACTTCCTGGCCCGCGTCCGGCAGGTCGCCGACGTGTTCCGGGCGGTGCCGGGGTGCCTGTCGGCCGAGGGCTGGTTCGCGCCGGACAGCGGCGCGGTGGTGTCGGTCGTGCGGTGGGAGTCGGAGGAGGCGTTCCAGGCGGGGTTCGCGGCCGTGCAGTCGGCGGACGTGGACGTGGCGTTCGACGAGCGGGAGACCAAGCCGCGCGAGATCCACCGCCTGGTGCCGGCCTGATCCGGTGCGATGGGCCGATCAGGGTCCGGGCTGACCAGGTGCGATGGGCTGATCAGGGGTCGCGTTGATCAAGTGCGGCGGGCGGCGGCCAGTTCGGTCATGAACCGCTTGGTGATCCGGCCGCCGCGCCGGTCGATCAACGCCGTGATGCACGCGAACAGGCCCGCGCGGCGGTCCGGCGACAGGGCGCGGTGCCCGGAGTAGGTCATGAGCAGGTCCAGGTACTCGGGCGCGGTGTAGGCCAGTTCCCACTCGTACCGGTGGAACTCGACCGGCCCGAACCGCCCCGCAAACTCGCTGTCGTCGCGCGGGACGTCGTCGGCGGCGGTCATCCGCAGGCCCGGCGGGGTGCCGGGGTCGAACCGCTCGTAGCAAGCCTGGATCTCGGCGGTGAAGCCCTCGTCCCAGCTGCCGCCGGCCACGTGGTGGGTGGAGACGATCGCCAGCGTGCCGCCGGGTCGCAGGGCGGCGGCGGCCTTGGCGGCGCGGGTGGCGGGGTCGAGCCAGTGGAACGCCGTGGCGGCCAGGACCAGGTCGAACGGCTCGGCCGGCAGCGGCCAGGTCTCGAACTCCGCCACCACCACCTCGACGGCGGGGAACGGGGCCAGGTTGCGCCGCGCCACCGCCGCCATCGCGGGGCTCAGCTCGACCGCGACGACCGAGTGGCCGCGGCGGGCGAGGGGCGCGGTCGCTTTGCCGGTGCCGCAGCCGATCTCCAGCACGCGGGGACCGGTGAGGTGGTCGAACAGCGCGTCCGGGTAGCCGGGCCGGTGGCGGTCGTAGTGGTCCGCGTCCTCGCCGAAGATCGCGCGCAGGTCCGTCACCCGGACGAGCCTAGGCGTGCACCGCCCCGCGTGGGGCGGTGCACGCACCCGGTCAGTCGTTGCCGGCTTCGAGGGCCGCGTGGTCGAGCAGCTCGTCGTCCACGACCTTGCCGCGCGACGCGATCGCCTCCGCGCCGCCCTCCGGCATCGCGCCGATGAGCTTGGTCGGCTCCACCCGCGCGGCGCTGATCAGCGACGAGTGCCGGCTGCCGACCATGCCCAGGCCCGCGTACTGCTCCAGCTTGGCGCGCGAGTCGGCGATGTCGAGGTTGCGCATGGTCAGCTGGCCGATGCGGTCCACCGGGCCGAACGCCGAGTCCTCGGTGCGCTCCATGGACAGCTTGTCCGGGTGGTAGCTGAACGCGGGGCCGGTGGTGTCCAGGATCGAGTAGTCCTCGCCGCGGCGCAGGCGCAGCGTGACCTCGCCGGTGATCGCCATGCCGACCCAGCGCTGGATGGACTCGCGGATCATCAGCGCCTGCGGGTCCAGCCAGCGGCCCTCGTAGAGCAGGCGGCCCAGCTTGCGGCCCTCGTTGTGGTAGGCGGCGAGGGTGTCCTCGTTGTGGATGGCGTTGACCAGGCGCTCGTAGGCGGCGTGCAGCAGCGCCATGCCGGGAGCCTCGTAGATGCCGCGGCTCTTGGCCTCGATGACCCGGTTCTCGATCTGGTCGGACATGCCCAGGCCGTGCCGGCCGCCGATCGCGTTGGCCTCCAGCACCAGGTCCACGGCGGAGCCGAACTCCTTGCCGTCGATGGTGACCGGCCGGCCCTGCTCGAACCCGATGGTGACGTCCTCGGCCTCGATCTCCACCGACGGGTCCCAGAACTTCACGCCCATGATCGGCTCGACGATCTCGATGCCGGCGTTGAGGTGCTCCAGGGACTTCGCCTCGTGCGTGGCGCCCCAGATGTTGGCGTCGGTCGAGTACGCCTTCTCGGTGCTCGCGCGGTAGGGCAGGTCACGCGCCAGCAGCCACTCGGACATCTCCTTGCGGCCACCGAGCTCGTTGACGAAGTCGGCGTCCAGCCACGGCTTGTAGATCCGCAGCGACGGGTTGGCGAGCAGGCCGTAGCGGTAGAACCGCTCGATGTCGTTGCCCTTGTAGGTCGAGCCGTCGCCCCAGATCTGGACGTCGTCGTCGAGCATCGCGCGCACCAGCATCGTGCCGGTGACCGCGCGGCCCAGCGGGGTGGTGTTGAAGTACGCCCGACCACCGGACCGGATGTGGAACGCGCCGCAGGCCAGCGCCGCGAGCCCCTCCTCCACCAGGGCCGCCCGGCAGTCGACCAGGCGGGCCAGCTCCGCGCCGTAGGTGGCGGCGCGGCCGGGCACCGAGGCGATGTCCGGCTCGTCGTACTGGCCGATGTCTGCGGTGTACGTGCACGGCACCGCACCCTTCTCACGCATCCACGCGACCGCCACCGAAGTGTCGAGGCCGCCGGAGAAGGCGATGCCGACGCGTTCGCCGGCGGGGAGGGAAGTGAGCACCTTGGACACGACTCGAATTATGCACGACGACGTATGGTCATGCATAGCCGGTCGGGCGATGAGTCCGGCATCACTCCGGCGACCCGAAGCGGACGACTCGGCCGGACGGAGTTGCGGCGCGCGGGTGCGGTGGTGCGCGGTGTGCGGCGGCGGGCGGTGGGTGCGACGGCGGGCGGTGTGCGGTGGCGGATGGTGGGTGCGGTGGCGGACGGCTGAGGAAGTTCGTGGCGCGAACCGACTGTTAGGCTGCGGAAATGGGCAATCAGGGTGATGGCCGGATCGGGGTCGTGGCGGCGTTGGTGCGGTCGGCGTTCCTGGTGAACGCCGTCTACGCGGAATCGAGCCGGGAATTCGGCATCACGTCCCAACAGGGCCAACTGCTGTGCGTCCTCATGGCGCAGCCGTACGGCATGGGCGAACTCGGCGCGGTCCTGCGGCTGGCCAAGTCCAGCGTCACCGGACTGGTCGACCGCACCGAGCGCAACGGCCTGGTCCGCCGCGACCACGACCCCCAGGACACCAGGGCGATCCAGGTCAGCCTCACCGACGAGGGCCGCAAGCTCGCCGAGGAGTTCTACGCCGAGACCTGCCGCCGCATCGACCTCCTCCCCGCGAGCCTCGACCCCGCCGAGCGCGACGCCCTCGCCGACCTGCTCGGCCGCGTCGTCACGGCCAACGAGGTGCCGGTGGTCTTCATGACGTGAACCACAGCGATTTGTAGTTCGTGCCACGAACCATTATGGTTCGTGGCACGAACTACTACTGGGGAGCGTGTTGGACATGAGCACTGTGGTCGTCATCGGCGGTGGTTACGGGGGTTCCGCCGTCGCCAAGGCGCTGGACGCCGAAGCGGACGTCGTCCTGGTCGAACCGCGCGACGCGTTCGTGAACGCCGCCGGCTCGCTGCGGGCCCTGACCCGGCCGGACTGGGCCGGCAACCTGTTCTTCCCCTACGACGGCCTGCTGGCCAACGGCCGCGTCGTCCGCGACCGCGCCGCGTCGGTGGACCCGCACGGCGTCACCCTCGCCTCCGGCGCGCGGATCGACGCCGACCACATCGTCCTGGCCACCGGGTCCAGCTACAGCTACCCCGGCAAGCCCGCCGCCGACTCCACCGCCGACGCCCTGGACCACCTGCGCCGGACCCACAAGGAACTGGCCGACGCGGGGCACGTCCTGATCGCCGGCGCCGGACCGGTCGGCCTGGAACTGGCGGGCGAGATCAAGGACGTCTGGCCGGACAAGCGGGTCACCGTGGTCGATCCGGGCACCGAACTGCTGCCCGGTTTCCTGCCCGAGGTCCGCGCGGACCTCCACCGGGCCCTGGACGCGCTGGGCGTCGAACTGCGCCTGGGCACGGCGGTGACCCCGCCGGTCGAACCCGGCCGCCTGGGCACGTTCACCGCCGACGGCCTCACCGCGGACATCTGGTTCCGCGCGCACGGGGTCAGGGTCAACAGCGACTACCTCGCCGACGGCCGCCTCACCACCCCCGGCCCGCGCGGCACGGTCCCGGTCACCGGCACGCTGAACGTCGTCGGCTACGACCACGTCTACGCGCTGGGCGACATCACCGACCTGCCCGAGGCCAAGATGGCCGGGTACGCGATGCAGCACGCGGAGGTCGTCGCGGCCAACATCAGCGCCCGCCTGCGCGGCGAGGACCCGACCGCGACCTACGACCCCGCGCCGCACCCGATGATCCTGCTGCCCCTGGGCCCGCGCGGCGGCGTCGGCCAGTTCCCGTCGCCGGAGGGGCCGTTCGCCGTCCCGGTCGAGACGGTCGTGGAGTACAAGGGCGCGGACCTGTTCACCAGCCGTTTCGCCGCGCAGTTCGGCATCGAGCGTTGAGGGGCACCGCTATGTCGACGAGCAGCACCATGCTGACGAACACCGTGTCGCTGCCTGAGGTCGTGTTCGGGTTCGGCGCGCACAGCGTCGTGGACGAGGGCCCGGAGCTGCTGCGGATGGCGCAGCGGGCGGACCGCGAGGGGCTGGACGTCTTCTCGCTGTCGGACCACCCGTACATCGGCGACCGCCTCGACGCGTACGCCACGATCGGGTTCGTCCTGGGCCAGACGCAGCGCCTGGCCGGGTTCGCCAACGTCACCAACCTCCCGACCCGACCCGCGCCGATGCTCGCCCGAGCCGTGACGACGCTGTCCGCGCTGTCCGGCGGTCGGGTCGTGCTGGGCATGGGCGCGGGAGGGCTGTGGGACCGCATCGCCGACATGGGCGTGGAGCGATTGTCGGCGGGCGACGCGGTGGACGCGTTCGAGGAGGCGATCGTCCTGGTGCGCAAGCTCTCGGGCGGTGGACCGGCGGTCACCCACGAAGGTGATCACTATCGAGTGAACAACATCGAGCCGGCACCTGCTCCGGCCTCACCCGTGTGGACCGGCTCGGTGGGCCCGAAGTCCCTGGCCGCCACGGGCCGGGTCGCGGACGGCTGGCTCCCCGGTCACGCGGCGGACTGGCTCAGCGAGCGCTACCGCACGTCCCGTCCGGTGGTGGACGAGGCGGCGGCCTCGGTCGGGCGGGATCCCCGGGAGGTGCGGACGATCTACAACTTCCCGGGCCGGATCACGGCATCGCCGCTGGCTGCGACGCGGGGTGGGGACGGGCGGTGGATCGGCGGCTCGGTGCAGCAGTGGGTCGAGGAGTTGACGGGAGCGGTCCTGGAGCACGGCGCGTCCGGGTTCATCCTGTTCTCGCCGCGGGGTGGGACTCCGGATGCGGACACGTTGGCGCGGTGGGCTGGTGAGGTGGTGCCGGCGGTGCGGGAGGCGGTCGCCGGGGAGCGGCGGGGGTGATCGGCGGGAAGGCGAAACCGCATAAGATTCGCCGGGTGACGCCCTTCGACGAGTTCGACGCCTCCGCCCTGCCCGAGCGCCAGCAGCGGATCCTGGTGGCCATCCGGGACTGGGTCAGCGCCCACGGCTACTCACCGAGCACCCGGCAGATCGGCGACGCTGTGGGGCTCCGGTCGTCCTCGTCGGTGTCCAAGCACCTGGCGGCGTTGGAGGACAAGGGTTTCCTGCGCCGGAGCGACACCATGACCAGGCCCATCGACGTCCGGATGTTCCTGGCGGACACGGGTGCGCCGACGGCCGGCAGCGACTCGGTCCCCGTGCCGGTGGTGGGTGACATCGCCGCCGGCGTCCCGATCGCGGCGGAAGAGCACGTGGACGACGTGCTGAAGCTGCCCCGCGAACTGACCGGCCGGGGCACGGTGTTCGCCCTGCGGGTGCGCGGGGACTCCATGGTGGACGCGGCCATCTGCGACGGCGACATCGTGGTGGTGAAGCAGCAGCCGGAGGCGCACTCGGGGCAGATCGTGGCGGCGATGATCGACGGCGAGGCCACGGTGAAGGTGTTCCGGCGGCGGGGCGGGCATGTGGTGCTGGAGGCTCGGAACCCCGCTTACCAGGACATCGATGGGGATGGGGCTTCCATCCTCGGGGTCGTTGTTTCGGTGCTGCGCAGCGTTTGACGCGTGCGCTTCGCGCTCTCAAGATCTAGGGCGAAGGGCGAAGGGCGAAGAGCGAAAAGCGGCGCTCGCCGCGCGGCAGGCCCCCGGGGGGTGGAAGGGCGTCGGTTCGTTCCCCGTACGGCCTGCCGGAGGCAACCAC
>NZ_JBEZBW010000187.1:0-7486 GCF_040647305.1 Saccharothrix sp. NPDC042600
TCGCAAACTTTTTGGCCCGACCCCGGCAATCTGTGGTAGCCCTTCGGGCAGGTCATACGGTGGGGAACACGAAGGCCCCTTGTGGCTGGGAGCCCAAACCAAAAGCACGCCGCTGCGCGGCCGAAGACGCCGCTGCGCGGCGGGCCGCGCGGAGCGCGGCTTTTCGCCGCGCTCCGCGCGAAAAAGCGTCGGGCGTCAGGCGCGGGTGACCGCTACCCGGACCTTCGCGCCGTCCCCCACCGCGCCATCCGACCCTTCGGCCACCTCGCCGTAAACCACCGACGTGCTCAACGTCTCCGAGGCCACGAACTCCTCGAACCGCCGCACCGCCTCGGCCACCTCGTCCGGCACCTGCAAGGTCAGCGCGATCCGGTCGGACACGTCCAAGCCGGCGTCCTTCCGGGCCTGCTGCACCACGCGCACCAGGTCGCGTGCCACGCCCTCGGCCGCCAGGTCGTCCGTCACCGCGGTGTCCAGCACGACCAGGCCGCTGTTGCCCGGCAACGCCGCCGTCGCACCCTGGTCCGTCGCCACCAGGCGCTGCTCGTACTCCTCCGGGAACAGCTCCAGACCGGCGGCCACGACGCGGCCGTCGACCTCCGACCAGTCCCCGGCCTTGACCGCCTTGATGACCTTCTGCACGTCCGGACCCAACCGGGGACCCGCCACGCGCGCGTTCACCGCCAGCTGGAAGTGCCCGTGCGCGTCCACGTCCGTGGTCAGCTCGACGTCCTTGACGTTCACCTCGTCGCGCAGCACCTCGACGAACGGCTCCAGCTGCGCCACGTCCGCCGCCGCGATGACCAGCTTGGCCAGCGGCAGGCGCACGCGCAGCTTGTTGGCCTTGCGCAGCGACAACGCGGTGGACGCGACCTGGCGGACCTGGTCCATCGCCGCCACCAGGGCGTCGTCCGCCGGCAGGTCGTCCACCGACGGGAAGTCGGTCAGGTGCACCGAGCGCCCGCCGGTCAGGCCCCGCCACACCACTTCCGTCGTGAACGGCAGCAGCGGCGCGGCCACCCGGGACACGACCTCCAGCACGGTGTGCAGCGTGTCCACGGCGTCCTGCTCGCCCGCCCAGAACCGGTCCCTCGACCGCCGGACGTACCAGTTCGTCAGGACCTCCAGGAACTCCCGGATGGACGCGCACGCGCCGGAGATGTCGTAGGTCTCCAGCTGCTCGGTCACGACCTCCACCAGGTCGTGCGTCTTCGCCAGCACGTACCGGTCCAGGACGTGCCGCGAATCCGTGCGCCACGTGCCCTCGACGCCCTCGGCGTTGGCGTACAGCGCCAGGAAGTACCACGAGTTCCACAACGGCAGGACGGCCTGCCGCACGGCGTCGCGGATGCCGCGCTCGGTGACGATCAGGTCGCCGCCGCGCAGGATCGGGGACGCCATGAGGAACCAGCGCATGGCGTCGGAGCCGTCGCGGTCGAAGACCTCGTTGACGTCCGGGTAGTTCTTGCGCGACTTGGACATCTTCTGGCCGTCGTCGCCCAGCACGATGCCGTGCGCCACGCAGTTGCTGAACGCCGGCCGGTCGAACAGGGCCGTCGCCAGCACGTGCATGGTGTAGAACCAGCCGCGCGTCTGGCCGTTGTACTCGACGATGAAGTCGCCCGGGTAGTGGTTGTCGAACCACTCCGCGTTCTCGAACGGGTAGTGCACCTGGGCGAACGACATCGACCCGGACTCGAACCAGCAGTCCAGGACCTCGGGCACGCGCCGCATCACCGACCGCCCGGTCGGGTCGTCCGGGTTGGGCCGGGTCAGCTGGTCGATGCCCGGCCGGTGCAGGTCGGTCGGGCGCACGCCGAAGTCGCGCTCCAGCTCGTCCAGCGAGCCGTAGACGTCCACGCGCGGGTACTCGGGGTTGTCCGACACCCACACCGGGATCGGCGAGCCCCAGAACCGGTTGCGCGAGATGTTCCAGTCGCGGGCGTTCTCCAGCCACTTGCCGAACTGGCCGTCGCGGATGTGCTCGGGCACCCAGTTGATCTGCTTGTTCAGCTCGACCATCCGGTCCTTGAACTGGGACACGGCGACGAACCACGACGAGACCGCGCGCTGGATGAGCGCGTTGTCGCACCGCCAGCAGTGCGGGTACGGGTGGTCGTAGGTCTCGTGGCGCAGCAGCAGGCCCGCGTCCTTCAGGTCGCGGATGATCGCCTTGTTCGCCTCGAAGACCTGTTGCCCCTCGTACGGCGGGACCTCGGCGGTGAACCGGCCGTGCGGATCGACCGGGACGACGACCTCGATGCCGGCCGCGTCGGTGACGACCTTGTCCTCCTCACCGAAGGCGGGGGCGATGTGGACGATGCCCGTGCCGTCCTCGGTGGTGACGTAGTCCGCCGCGAGCACCTGGTGGGCGTTCTCGCGGCCCACGAAGAAGTCGAACGGCGGCGCGTACTTCCTGCCGACCAGGTCCGCGCCCTTGTACCGGGCCACGACGGTCGGCTCCTCGCCCAGCTCACGGGCGTAGGCGGGCACGCGGGCCTCGGCCAGCAGGTAGCGGTTGCCGTCCCGGCCCTCGACGGTCACGTAGTCCACGTCGGGGTGCACGGCGGCGGCGAGGTTGGACGGCAGGGTCCACGGGGTCGTCGTCCACACCAGGGCCAACTCGCCGGTCTCCAGGCGCAGGCCGACCGTCACCGCCGGGTCCTGCCGGTCCCGGTAGGTGTCGTCCATCTTGGTCTCGGTGTTGGACAGCGGCGTCTCGCAGCGCCAGCAGTACCACAGCACGCGGAAGCCCTCGTAGACCAAGCCCTTGTCCCACAAGGTCTTGAAGGCCCACATGACCGATTCCATGTAGTCCAGGTCGAGGGTCTTGTAGTCGTTGTCGAAGTCGACCCAGCGGGCCTGGCGGGTCACGTAGTCGCGCCACTGGTCGGTGTAGCGCAGCACGGACGTGCGGCAGGCCTCGTTGAACTTCTCGATGCCGAACGCCTCGATCTCGGACTTCGACGAGAAGCCCAACTGCTTCTCCGCCTCGACCTCGGCGGGCAGGCCGTGGGTGTCCCAGCCGAACCGGCGCTCGACGTGCTTGCCGCGCATGGTCTGGAAGCGCGGGACGACGTCCTTGACGTAACCGGTCAGCAGGTGGCCGTAGTGCGGCAGGCCGTTGGCGAAGGGCGGGCCGTCGTAGAAGACGAACTCGTTGGCGCCCTTGTCCCCCGCCGGTCGCGCGTCGATCGAGGCCTGGAAGGTCGCGTCGGACTTCCAGAAGTCGAGGACGTCCCGCTCCAGGGCGGGGAAGGACGGCTGGGAGGGCACCGGGCCCTCGCCTGCCTTGGGGTAGGCCATCGTGCTTGCTCCTCGCGTGCTGTTCTCGCCCGGCACGCGGGGACGACGCGCCCTGTTGGCGGGCACACCGCGGTACCACCCCGCTTGCCGACGCGCACGCGCGACGGCCTCTCGTTGACGGCTGTGACGGGCCGTTCCCGTCCGGTTCTACTGGGGCGCGGCCCGCCTCGCCGAGGCGGTGGCGCCCGTTCTTCCGGAGGCTCCCCGGTGATGGCCGGATCGGTGCCTGTGGGTCAAGGGTAACGGGTCGCCGCAAACCGGTTGCCGCGCCCGCCGCTAGTCGCCCGAGGCCCGCTTCTTCGCCACCAGGACCGCGTCGGGCGTGCACACCGCGCACGGCGTGAAGCCCAACTGCCTGGCCTCGGCGATCGGCAGGCCGAGCGTGGCCCGTGAGCCCAGCCACCCGCAGGCGGCCAGGTGGTAGCGGGGGTGCTCGTCCAGGACGCGGACCTCGTCGGTCAGGTCCGCCACGACCAGCAGGTCGGCGGCGTCCGTGTCCTCCTCGCCCGGCTCCGCGTCCTGATCGGGTGAAACGGGCGTGTCCGCGGCCTCGGCCGCGGGTTCCGCCTGGTCAGCGGGGTTAGCCTGGTGATCACCTCGTTCCGCCGCGGTACTGGCGGCCACCGGGACGGGTCCCGACCGGCGGCGCAGCCACCAGTCCCAGATCAGGACCAGGGCCGCTGCCGCGCTCGCGCCCACCGAGAGCCACGCCCAGTGGGTCTGGGCGGTGGTCAGGGCGGGCACGAGCAGCCCCAGGGCCGCCAGCACCAGCAGCAGAACGATGTAGAGCACGTAGCGCAGACTAGATCAACGCGATCGCTCAGCCGGCCTCGGCACGCGCCCCGAACGAGTAGCCCTGCTGGCGGCCGTCGGACGGCGCGGCCGGGCCGCGGTCCTGCAGGTCGCGCAGCGAGGACTCCAGCATGGTCTTGAGCCGGGTCCGGTACTCGCGCTCGAACGTCTGGAGCTTGTCGATCTGCTTCTCCAGCGTGTTCTTCTCCTGGGTGATGTTGCCCATCACCTCGGCGTGCTTGCGCTGCGCGTCGCGGTCGAGCGCGCTGGCCTTCTCACGGGCCTGCCGCTCCAGCGTCTCGGCGCGCGTCCGCGCGTCGTTCAGCATGGTCTCGGCGCGCGTGCGCGCCTCGTTGACCATCGTGTCGGCCTTGGCACGGGCCTCGGAGAGCAGCTGCTCGGACTTGGTCCGGGCCTCCGACAGCATCCCGTCCGCCTCGGCCTTGGCCTCGCCGGTGAGCCGGTCGGCCATCTCCTGGGCCAACCCGAGCACCTTCGCGGCCTGCACGTGGTGGTCACCGCCACCACCGGGCGAGGTCTGCTCCAGCGCCGAGGGGGGTGGCACCGGCGCCAGCCTGCGGGGCTCGTCGACGACTCGGCTGGGACCACCCACTCCAGCGGCGATCTTGGCTCGGGCGTCTTCGAGGTCGGCACGCGCGGTCTCGACCTGCTGGTCGAGCTGCTCGACCTGCTGGCGCAGGTCGTTGTTCTCCTCGATCAGGCGGGCGAGCTCGCCCTCAACCAGGTCGAGGAACGCGTCCACCTCGTCCTCGTTGTAGCCCCGCTTGCCAATCGGCGGCTTGCTGAACGCGACGTTGTGCACGTCCGCGGGGGTCAACGGCATCAGATCACCTCACGCACTCCTGGGCTGTGGACATCCCTGGTCCCCTCACCTGGGATCGGCTACTCGCATCAGAATGATAACGACCAGCAACAGCACAATAATGGACAAGTCCAGACCGATGCCCCCGATCCGCACGGTCGGGATGAGCCGACGCAGCAGTCGGACCGG
Organism: Saccharothrix sp. NPDC042600; assembly: GCF_040647305.1. Taxonomy (NCBI): domain Bacteria; kingdom Bacillati; phylum Actinomycetota; class Actinomycetes; order Pseudonocardiales; family Pseudonocardiaceae; genus Saccharothrix; species Saccharothrix sp. NPDC042600. Next base: position 5,111 of record NZ_JBEZBW010000187.1, read on the forward strand.
GGGGTCGGTCACGGTGTAGACGGTCTCCAGGGCCACCGCGACGCCGCCCGCCGGCCGCCACTCCCTGGCGAAAGTCCGGACGAGCTCGACCACGACGCGGGCCGTGAGCAGCAGCCAGAACGAGAACAGCACGTAGTAGACGACGAGCGCGAGGGCATACACACCGTCAACTGTGCCATCACTCACCCGTGGTTGAGGAACCCGCCCTCCGCGAGTCGCCTCCGGTCTTCCGCCGTCACGTCGATGTTGGGGGGTGAGAGGAGGAACACCTTGTTGGTCACCTTGTCGATCGAGCCGCGCAGCGCGAAGGCGAGCCCCGCGGCGAAGTCGACCAGGCGCTTGGCGTCCGCGTCGTCCATGTCGGTGAGGTTCATGATCACCGGCGTGCCGTCGCGGTAGTGCTCGCCGATGGTCCGCGCCTCGTTGTAGCTGCGCGGGTTCAGCGTCGTGATGCGCCCCAGCGACTGGCGGGACGGCTCGGGCGCCGGGCGGACCCGGCTGACCGGCTCGCGCGTCGGCTCGACGGCCAGCGACCCGTGCGTCGGCTCGGCCGCCCACGACCGGCGGGACCGGGTGCGGGCGTCGGGCTGCTCGTAGTCGTCGGCGTCGTCCAGCTCGGCACGGTACCCGCCGTGCGGGCGACGGCGGCCGTTGCGCTCCGGGTACTCGGGGTAGGCGTCGTAGTCCTCGGCCTCGGACCGGTAGTCGTACCGGCCGCGCTCACCGTCGTAGTCGGGGTCGTCGGCGTACTCGGCGGGAACCATCCCGAAGTAGGCCTTCAGCTTGTGAAACCCGCTCATGGTCGAGCCCTTCCTCCGCCGATCCCTACCCGCTAGGACGTCGCGGCCGTCCCGAGGTTCCTGCCAGTTACGGCGAGGCTAGCCCTCGGCTGCCCAGCAACGCTGTTCCGACACGCACGCACGTCGATCCGTGCGCGATGGCATCTTCCAGGTCACCGGACATCCCCGCCGAGATCACGGTGGCAGTGGGATGATCGTCACGCAAGCGGGTTACCGCACCTTGTAGAGCACGAAACGCGGCCTCTGGAGACATCCCGAGGGGTGCGACGGTCATCACACCGCGCAGACGAAGTTCACCCTTCTCAGCGACATGGTGGGCAAGATCGGGAAGGTCCGGGATCGGGCAGCCGCCGCGGGCCGGGTCGCCGTCGATGCTGACCTGGAGCAGCACGTCCAACGGGTCGCGGCCGGCGTTGGCCTTGGCCAGGGCGTCCGCGAGCCGGGTGGAGTCGACCGCGTCCACCTGGTCGGCCCAGGTGACGACGGAGCGGGCCTTGTTGCGCTGGACCGAGCCGACCATGTGCCAGCGGGCGGTGGCGGCCGGACGGAGCCGGGCGAACTCGGCGGTCTTGCGGCTCGCCTCCTGGTCCCGGTTCTCGGCGAACTCGGTCAGGCCCAGGTCGCTGAGGACCGCGACGTCCTCGGCGGGGAAGGTCTTGGTCACGGCGAGGAGGGTGACGTCGCGTTCGTCACGACCGGCGGCGCGGCAGGCCCGTTCGATGCGCTCGCGGACCTCGGCGAGGTTGGCGGCGAGCTCGTCGCGGCGGCTCACGCGTCGATCCAGACGACGCCGGCGATCCGCCCCGTTCCGGGGTCCCGCCGATGGCTGAACAGGCTCTTCTCCTCGACCGTGCAGCGGGGGTCCACGCCGATCCTGCCGACACCGGCGTCCGCGAGCTGCTGCCAGAGCCCGGCGCGCAGGTCGAGCGAGGGCGTGCCGCGGCGGGACTTGGCGGCGCTGCCGGGGAGGTGCTTCTCGACGTCGGCGCGCATCTCGGCCGGCACCTCGTAGCACTGGCCGCAGACGGCGGGGCCGAGCAGGACCTCGACGCGGTCCTTCCGCGCGCCGAGCTCGACCATCTTGTCCAGCGCGGCGGGGACGACCCGGACCCGGGCGCCCACGCGACCGGCGTGGACGGCGGCGACGACCCCGGCCTCGGGGTCGCCGAGCAGGACGGGGACGCAGTCGGCGGTGAGGACGACGAGGGCGAGGCCGGGCGTGGCGGTGACGACGGCGTCGGTGGCTTCGAGCGGGGAGGTCTGCGGCCCGTCGACGGCCTGGACGGTCCGGCCGTGCACCTGCTCCATCCAGACGAGCCGGTCGACGTCGAGCCCGATGCCCTCGGCGAGCCGACGGCGGTTGGCGGCGACGGCGGCGGGGTCGTCACCGACGTGGTCGCCGAGGTTGAAGGAGTCGAACGGGGGCTTCGACACCCCGCCTTCGCGGGTGGTCACGACACGACGGATGCGCACGCGCCAAGCCTGCCATGACCGACCCGGCACCGACCGCGGCCCGGCATTTCGACCAACCCCGGGAAAGTGTGGTTGGCTCCGCCAGGCCATACGGGGAGGACGG
>NZ_JBEZBW010000188.1:0-7235 GCF_040647305.1 Saccharothrix sp. NPDC042600
AGCCCTGGCCCTTGCCGTCGCGGATGTTGCGGAACACCTCGGGGCCGCCGACGCGGTCCAGGACGTACTCGATCCACATCAGCTCGGTCCACGCCCGCGCCGCCGGCCCAGCGCCGCCCGCTCGCCGGCCTCGCCGCGGCCGTCGTCGTCCCTCGGCCGGCCGCCCCTCCCCCGGTCCGGGTGGGTGCGCGGGTGTGTGGCGGCAGGGGGCGGGGCGGGCTATTAGGCTCGCGGCGTGACCGCCATCAGTGAAGACCTCACCGGAGACAGCGCCCTGGAGCAGCACGCCGCCGCCGTGCTCGCCGAGAGGACCGGGGTGGCTCGGCACGACATCGCCGTCGTGCTCGGGTCCGGGTGGCGGCCGGCCGCCGACCTCATCGGCGAGCCCGCCGCCGAGGTGCCCATGGGCGACCTGCCCGGGTTCGAGAAGCCGACCGCCGTCGGGCACGGCGGCACGGTGCGCTCCGTGCCCGTCGGCGAGAAGAACGTCCTCGTCCTGCTCGGCCGCACGCACGGCTACGAGGGCAAGGGCGTCGCCAAGGTCGTCCACGGCGTGCGCACCGCCGCCGCGGCCGGCGTCCGGTCGGTCATCCTCACCAACGCCGCGGGCGGCCTGCGGCAGGGCATGTTCGTCGGGCAGCCCGTGCTGATCAGCGACCACCTGAACCTCACCGCCGCGTCGCCGCTGGTCGGCGCGCGGTTCGTGGACCTGACCGACCTGTACTCGACCCGCCTGCGCGAGATCGCCCGGGAGATCGACCCCTCCCTCGAAGAGGGCGTCTACGCGGGCCTGCCGGGGCCGCACTTCGAGACGCCCGCCGAGATCCGCATGCTGCGCACGCTGGGGGCCGACCTGGTCGGCATGTCCACCGTGCTGGAGGCCATCGCGGCACGCGCCGAGGGCGTCGAGGTCTTCGGGTTGTCGCTGGTGACGAACCTCGCCGCGGGCATCACGGGCGAGCCGCTCAACCACGAGGAGGTCCTGGAGGCCGGCGCCGCCGCCGCCAGCCGGATGGGCACCCTGCTGCACGAGCTGGTGGCCCGCGCATGACGCTGACCCCGGCGCTGCGCGACGCCGCGTTCCGGTGGATCGCCGACGACCCGTCGCCCGACACGCGCGCCGAGCTGCAGGGCGTGCTGGCGCGGGCGATGGGCGGTGAGCCGGGCGCGGTCGAGGACCTGGCCGACCGGATGGCCGGGACGTTGACCTTCGGCACGGCCGGCCTGCGCGGGCCCGTGCGGGCCGGGTCGAACGGCATGAACCGGGCGGTCGTCGTCCGGACCACCGCCGGCCTCGCCGCCTGGCTGCGCGCGAAGGGCCACGACGGCACGGTGTTCGTCGGCCGCGACGCCCGGCACGGGTCGGAGGAGTTCGCCGAGGCCACCGCGGCCGTGCTGGCCGGCGCCGGGTTCACCGTGCGGGTGCTGCCCGGTCCGCTGCCGACGCCGGTGCTGGCGTTCCTGGTGCGCAGGCACGGCGCGGTCGCCGGGGTGCAGATCACCGCGTCGCACAACCCGCCCGCGGACAACGGCTACAAGCTCTACCTGGCCGGCGGCGGCCAGATCGTGCCGCCCGCCGACCGCGAGATCGAGGCCGCCATCGCGGCGGTGCCGGCGGCCGTGTCGGTGCCGCTGTCGAACGACTACCTGCCGGTGTCGGACGCCGAGGTGGACGAGTACCTGGAACGGGTCGCGTCGCTGCCCCGAGGCACCGCCCGTGACCTGCGGGTCGCGCTGACCCCGATGCACGGCGTCGGCGGGCGGTTCGCCGTGGACGCCCTGCGCCGCGCCGGGTTCACCGACGTGCGGGTGGTGCGGTCGCAGGCCGTGCCGGACCCGGACTTCCCGACCGTCGCGTTCCCCAACCCGGAGGAGCCGGGCGCGGCCGACGAGCTGCTCAAGCTCGCCGCCGAGGAGGACGCGGACCTGGCCATCGCGCTCGACCCGGACGCCGACCGGTGCGCCCTGGGCGTGCGGGAGCGGGACGGGTCGTGGCGGATGCTGCGCGGCGACGAGACCGGTGTGCTGCTCGGTTCCCTGGTGCTGTCCACTGTGGACAAGCCGGACCCGTTGGTGGCGACCACGATCGTCTCGTCGTCGTTGCTCAAGTCCGTCGCGGCGGCGCACGGCGCGCGGTACGCGGAGACGTTGACCGGCTTCAAGTGGTTGGTGCGCGCGGGTGAAGGGCTGGTGTTCGCGTACGAGGAGGCGCTGGGCAACTGCGTCGACCCCGAGCACGTCAACGACAAGGACGGCATCTCGGCGGCCGTGCTGGCGTGCGACCTGGCGGCCGGCCTGAAGTCGGCCGGGCGGACCCTGCTGGACGCGCTGGACCAGCTCGCGCTCGACCACGGCCTGCACCTGACCGACCAGGTGTCGCTGCGGTTCACCGACCTGAGCCGGATCGGCGCGCTGATGGCCCGGCTGCGCGCGAACCCGCCGGCGGGTTTCGCGTTCGAGGACCTGCTGCCGGACGCGGACGTCGTGCGGCTGACCGCCGAGGGCGTGCGGGTGGTCGTGCGGCCGTCCGGCACGGAGCCGAAGCTGAAGGCCTACCTGGAGGTCGTCGAACCGGTGTCCGGCGACCTCGCGGAGGCCAGGGTGCGCGGTGCGGACCGGTTGGCCGCGTTGCGCGCGCAGGTGTCCGAGCTGCTCACGCCATAAGGGCGATCAGCAGGCAGAGCACCGCGACGACGAGGGACACGCCCGCCACCACGTACGGCCGCCTGGTCGGCGGGCTGACCCGGTCCTGGGTGAACGCGGACACCGCGATCCGCCCGGAGATGTAACTGACGGTGCTCAGAGAGACACCGAGCGCGAGGATCATCGTGTTGACGTCCCAGGGGCTGTGGTCCACCCCGGGCCACAACGCGATGAACACCAGCGGCAACCCGATGAGCCCCACCCCGACCGCGACGCCACCACCCCACGTGATCTTCCGGTTCCGGCTCATCGTGGCGATGCTACGAGTGTCCATTTCTCCCTCCCGGTCACCTACAGAGACGCGCGACGCCGTTGTCGGTTCCACACTCCACGCTATCGGTTCCCGACGAGCGTGCCGGTGGTGGACCACGGCCGCGCTGCGCGCCGCCGGAAGGCCGTGCTGGAGGTGGCGAGATCGGGCTGCTGGAGCGGGTGCTGGGTGCCGAGGGGCTCGCGCCGGTCGAGCGCATCGTCGAGCTGAAGGCGGCGTCCGAGGAGGCGCACGCGACACCCCGCCCGGCCGTGAGGGTCACGAGTACGACTGGTGAGGCGTCGGGGCGTGCGGGCCGGCAGGCTGGCCGCGTGTCGAAGAGGTTGCTGATCGTCCACCACACGCCCTCGCCGGGGATGCAGGAGCTGTTCGAGGCCGTCGTGAAGGGGGCTTCGGATCCGGAGATCGTCGGCGTCGAGGTGGTGCGCAGGCCGGCGTTGGGCGCGAGCGTGTCGGACGTGTTGGCGGCCGACGGGTTCGTGCTCGGCACCCCGGCCAACATCGGGTACATCAGCGGCGCGTTGAAGCACTTCTTCGACACCGTCTACTACCCCTGCCTCGACGCCACGCGCGGCCGGCCGTTCGGCGCGTACGTGCACGGCAACCAGGGGACCGAGGGCGCGGTGAAGGCGATCCGGGACATCACCGGCGGGTTGGGGTGGAAGCCGGTCGTCGAGACCGTCGAGGTGATGGGCGGGCCCGACAAGGGCGCGCTGGAGCGGTGCTGGGAGTTGGGAGCGACGGTGGCCGCGTCCCTGATGGGATGAGCCCATGACGGTGCTGTTCGTGGACGGCTGGTTCGGGCCCGACCCCGGCGACTGGCAGGAGCAGTGGGGACGCGGGCTGGCCGGCTCGCGGCGGGTCGTGCAGGACGACTGGGACACCCCGCGGCGCGACCCGTGGGTGCGGCGGTTGGCCGAGGTGCTGGCCGAGGAGTCCGAACCGCCGGTCCTGGTCGCGCACAGCCTCGGCGCGCTGACCGTCGCGCACTGGGTCGCGGGCGGCGGGTCGGCGCCGGTCAAGGGGGCGTTGCTGGTGACGCCGGCCGACGTCGAGCGCAACCCCGACCCGGCCATCCGGGGGTTCGCGCCGCTCCCCCGCACGCCCTTGCCGTTCCCGACGATCCTCGCCGCCAGCCGCACGGACCGGTGGATGACGCCCGAACGCGCCCGGGAGTTCGCCGACGCGTGGGGCGCGAAGCTGGTGGACGTCGGACCGGTCGGGCACCTCACCGTCGCCGAGGGCGCGGCTGACTGGCCCGTGGGTCGGGCGCTGCTGGACGAGCTGCTCTAGCCGATCAGCGCGAGTTGCCGCGGGGTGAGGGTCAGGGACGCGGCGGCGACGTTCTCCTCCAAGGCCTTGACCCGCGCGGCGCCGGGGATCGGGACCGCGCCCCGGTGGTGCACCCACGCGAGGGCGATCCGCGCCGGGGACACGTCGTGCTCGGCGGCGACGGCGCGGACGGCCTCCATGACCGAGTCGGGGTGGGGACGGCCGGTGGTGAGCGGGCGGAGGTCGCCGGGTGGGTGGGGGTGGCGGGGGAAGGCTCGGCTCAGGGGCGAGTGCGCCACCACGCCGATGCCGAGTTCGCGGCAGGTCGGGATGATCGTCGACTCGGCATCCCGGGACCACGGCGACCACTCGACGCGCACCGCCGTGATCGGGTGCACCGCGTGGGCGCGGCGGATCGTGGCCGCGTCCGCGCCGGTCAGGCCGATGTGCCGGACCTTGCCGGCGGCGACCAGTTCAGCGGCGACCAGTTCGGGGGCGACCAGTTCAGCGGCGGTTTCCGAGGGTGCGGTGAGGTAGTACAGGTCGAGGTGGTCGACGCCCAACCGCCGCAGGGACGCCTCGCACGCCTGTCGCACCGAAGCCGCCGAGTCGGGCCGTGGTCCCAGGGTGGTGGCCAGCACGGCTCGGTCTCGGCGGCCCCGGAGGGCGCGGCCGACCAGGTCTTGGGCGGCGGCCGGCACGTCGAAGAGGGTTATGCCCAGGTCCAGCGCCCGGTGGAGGGTGCGGGCGGCGTGGCCTCCGGCCCCCGGTTCGATTGTCTCACCGGGGACCGACAGAACCTCGGCCGGCGCGAAGCCGGGGAAGCAGGACAGGCCCTGGGCGCTCACCTCCAGGGTGCCCAGGCGGCGGGTGTCCACGGACGGCTCGCTAGCGGTTGGACAGGCGGAGCATCTCGGGTGGGTAGCGGTCGCCGGCGGGGGTCGGGGTGGCGTCCTCGATGGCCTTCAGGTCGTCGGCGGTCAGGGTGATGTCGAGCGCGGCGACGTTCTCCTCCAGGTACTTCACCCGCTTGGTGCCCGGGATCGGAACCACCTGGTCGCCCTGGTGGTGCACCCACGCCAACGCCAGTTGGGCCGCGGTGACGCCGCGTTCGGCGGCCAGCGCCCGCAGGGCCTCGACGATGCGGAGGTTGTGGTCGTAGTTGTCGCCGGAGAACCGGGGCATGGCCCGGCGGGCGTCGTCGTCGCCCAGCGCCTCGCGCTTGACCTCGCCGGTGAGGAAACCCCGGCCCAGCGGCGAGAACGGGACGATGCCGATGCCCAGTTCGCGGCACGTCGGGACCACGGTCTCCTCGATGTCCCGCGACCACAGCGACCACTCGCTCTGCAACGCCGTGATCGGGTGGACGGCGTGCGCCCGCCGGATCGTCGCGGCACTCGCCTCGGACAGGCCCAGGTGGCGGACCTTGCCCTCGGCGACCAGCTCGGCCATCGCCCCGACGGTCTCCTCGATCGGGACGGTCGGGTCCACGCGGTGCTGGTAGTACAGGTCGATGTGGTCCACGCCCAGCCGCCGCAGCGAGGCCTCGCACGCCTGCCGCACGTAGGCCGCGTCACCGCGCGGGCGGCGGTCCGGGTCGGCCAGGGAGAACTTCGTGGCGAGCACGGCCTCGTCGCGGCGGTCCCGCAGCGCGCGCCCGAGCAGTTCCTCGTTGGTGAACGGGCCGTAGACGTCCGCGGTGTCCAGCAGGGTCACGCCCAGGTCCAGGGCGCGGTGGACGGTGCGGATCGACTCGGCCTCGTCACCGGGGCCGTAGGACTGGCTCATCCCCATGCAGCCCAGGCCCTGCGGCCCGACCTCCAGCGTCCCCAGGAGCGTCACGCGGTGACCCCTTCCACGAAAGTGTGCTCGATCTGCTCGTAGTGGGCGATCTTGTACTCCAGCACGTCGAGGCAGGACTGGAGCTCGGCGATGCGTTCACGGACGGACGCGCGGTGCTCGAACAGCATCTGCTTGCGCCTGCCCGCGGTGGCCGCGCCACGGTGCCGCAACTGGGCGTATTCGCGCATCATCCGGATGGGCATGCCGGTGGTGCGCAGACGGGTGAGGAAGACGAGCCAGCTCAGGTCGTCGTCGCTGTAGGAGCGCCGACCTCCGGAGTCCCGAGCAGGGGGGTCGACCAGCCCGATCCGTTCGTAGTAGCGCAGCGTGTCGATCGACAACCCACTGCGCTCGGCCGCTTGAGCGATCGAGTAAGTCACCCCACGACCGTAGGAGCTGGAGTGCACTCCAGGTCAACCCGATTCGCGGACCGCCTCGACTCGGGGACGCCCGGGTCAGCTCCGGACGGCGATCGCGTCCACCTCGAACTTCATGTCCGGCAACGCGAGCGCGGCGACGCCGACCAGGGTCTGCGCGGGCGGCTCGTCGCCCCAGACCTCGTGCACGGCCTTGGCCCAGATGGCGAGCTTGGTCTCGTCGTGGTCGACGATGTGGCTGCCGATGCGGACGACGTCGCCGAAGCCCAGGCCCTCGGCGGCGAGCGCGATCCGGAGGTTGTCCAGGGACTTCGCGACCTGCTCGGCGAAGTCGTCGGACACCACGTGCCCGTCCGGGCCGGACGCGTACTGGCCGGCGATGAACACGACCTCGGTCGCGCGCGCCGAGACGACGTGGCTGTAGCCGAACGGGACCGGGTCGTGCAGGCCGTCGGGGTTGGTGACGCGCATGGTCTCTCCTGTCAGGTGGTGAAGTGGCGACTCAGGTCAGGTCGTGAAGTGGCGGCGGACGCGCTCGGGCACGTCCGGGTTGGTGCGCTCGACGGTCGCCATGAGGTCGGCGACGGTCCGCGCGGCCAACTCCCGCCGCCACGCCAACTCCGCCGCGCTCATGGCGAGGTCGATCGCGCACCGGCCGTCGTCGGCGGGGGTGGTGCCGGGATGGCCGGCGGCGTCGGCCGGGCCGGGGTCGGCCGGGCCGGGGTCGGCCGGGCCGGGGTCGGCCGGGCCGGGGTCGGCCGGGCCGGGGT
>NZ_JBEZBW010000189.1:0-7180 GCF_040647305.1 Saccharothrix sp. NPDC042600
GGCTGGGTGCAGGGCTGAGGGGGGACGTCGTGGACTCGGAAGTCGTGCGGCAGCAGAGCTTCGAGGTCGAGGGCGTGGTGGAGGTCGCCACCGCTCCGCCCGCCGGCCACGGCACCGCGACCGCTCGCACCGGCTGCCGGCACCCGCTCCCGGCCGGGTCTCCCGCTCACACCGGCGGCTGCGGCCAGTGCCCCGCCCGCCGCCAGGGCACGCCGCGCCCCACCAGCGCCCGCCGCGACAGGCCGGACAGCAGGCCGCCGATGATCGCCGGACCGTCCTGGGTCAGCACCGACTCGGCGTGGAACTGGATGGACGCGAAGTGCTTGCCGCGCAACGCGTGCACCTGGTTCGTCGCCGGGTCGCGGCTGACCTCCACCGCGCCCGCCTCCGGGTGGTGCAGCACGTCGCCCGCGAAGCTCGCCGCGAACGTGTTGTAGAACCCCACCCGCCGGGGCTGCCCGAACAGGTCCACGGGCAGCTGCACGCCCTGGTTCGGCGTCTCCCGCCGGACCAACGGCAGCCCGAGCCGCGCGCTGAGCACCTGGTGGCTCAGGCACACCGCCAGGAACGGCAACCGTTCCGCCAACAGGGTGTCTATTGTGGACATCAGGTGCGCGATCTTCGGGTGGCCGACCTCGCGCGGGTCGCCCGGTCCCGGCCCCATCAGCACCAGGTCGGCGTCGTGCACGTCGTAGGGCTCGTCGAACCGGCGGACCAGGACCTCCAGCCCCAGCGCGCGCGACTGGTGGGCCAGCATCGCGGTGAACGTGTCCTCCGCGTCCACGACCAGCATCCGCAAGCCGGCCAGCGCCGGATCGACCAGGTCACGCGCACCGCCGTCGGACAGCCAGAACGACGCGATGTCCACGTTGCGCGCCCGCAGCGCCGCCCGGACCTCCGGGTGGTCGGCGAGCCCCGCCCGGTCCGCCCCGCGGAAGCGCGGCTCGGACCCCAGCGCGGCCAGCAGACCCGCCGCCTTGGCGCTGGTCTCGGCGACCTCGGCCATCGGGTCGGAGTGGCGGACCAGCGTCGCGCCCACGTCCACGCGGACCGTGCCGGCGGCGTCGAGCGCGGCCGTGCGGATGAGGATGGACGAGTCCAGCGACCGGCTCCCGTCCGCCTCGCGCCCGATGAGCGCGACGACACCGCTGTAGTAGCCGCGCCCGTGCGGCTCGTAGCGGCTGATCACCTTGCACGCGCTCTCCAACGGGCTGCCGGTGACCGTCGGCGCGAACATGGTCTCCCGCAGCACTTCCCGCGGGTCGCGGTCGGTGCGGCCGACGATGAAGTACTCGGTGTGGGCGAGCCGGGCCATCTCGCGCAGGTACGGCCCGTCGACCCGGCCGCCGTCGTCGCAGATGCGGCCCATCATCTTCAGTTCCTCGTCCAGCACCATGTAGAGCTCGTCGGACTCCTTGTTGTCCGCGAGGAAGTCCAGCACGCCCGCGAGCCCGGGACCGGTCGGCGGGTAGCGGTAGGTGCCGCTGATCGGGTTCATCACGGCCGTGCCGCCGGTGACGCTGATGTGCCGCTCCGGGGTCGCGCCGACGAACGTGCGCTCGCCCGTGTGCACGACGAACGTCCAGTACGCGCCGGTCTCGTCCAGCAGCAGCCTGCGGAACAGCGACAGCGCCGACCGCGGCGAGTAGTCCACGACGTCGGCGACGTACCCGCGGCGGATGACGAAGTTCGCGCCCTCGCCCTCGCCGATCTCGTCGGCCAGCACGCGGCGGACGATCTCGGCGTAACCCTCGTCGTCGGTGTCGAACCGGCCGCCGGCCAGCTCCAGCGGGACGTCCGGCAGCCGGCCCAGCACGTCCTCCAGCGGCAGCACCGCCTGGTCGGTCACGGTCAGCGCGAGCAGCGGCGCGCCGTCGTCGCGGTGCACGTACCCGCGCTCGCCGATCTGCCGGAACGGCACCACCGCGAGCACGTCGTGCCGCCGCCCGGCCACCGGCCCGTCGGGGAGTTCGATGTCCGCCAGCACCTCCGGCGTCGTCACGGTGCCCACGAGGACGTCCACCTCGGACCGGTCCGCCTCGACGCGGTGCAGCAGGGCGAACGGCTCGGACCCGCTCAGCACGCGGTCCAGCAAGTCGCTCACAAGGTCACCGCCTGCCTGCCCACCTGGGCCAGCACGGTCTCCGTCGTGGCGACCACGGCGCACCGCCGGGCCGCGTAGTCCACCGCCAGCCGGTGGTAGTCGGCGGTGAAGTCGCCGATGGCGTCGGCGACCAGGAACGTCCGGATGTCGTTGGTGTAGGCCTCCAACGCCGTCACCAGCACACCGACGTGCGCGTAGACCCCGCACAGCACCAGCTGGTCACGGCCGTCGCGGCGCATGCGCTCCAGCAGGTCCGAGCGGAAGAACGCGCTGTAGCGCCACTTCGTGAACACCCAGTCGCCGTCGGCGGGCGCGAGTTCGTCGACGACCTCGCGGTCGGCCGGGTCCACGCGCATGCCCGGCCCCCAGAAGTCGCGCAGCAGCCCGCGTTCCCGCTCGTTCATGCCGCCGGGCTGCGCGGTGTAGGCGACCTGCGCGCCCTGCGCCGCGCAGGCCTCCCGCAACGCCGCGATGTTGGCGACGATCCGGTCCCGCATGACCGCCGGGAACGGGCGCACGAAGTACCGCTGCATGTCGTGCACCAGCACGACCGCCCGCCGCGGGTCCACGGTCCACGTCGCGGTGTTGGCGGGCAGGTCGTCCGACGTCGGCAGCGGGTAGGGGTCGATCGGGGGGATGCCTGTCATCGTGGTCCTCCGTCGGTGCTGCGGGCGGTGCTCACTCGGTCCACGCCGCCACGGCGGCGACCGCCTGGTCCGGGTTGAGCCGCGGGTCGCAGTAGCTCGTGTACTTGTCGCTCACGCGGTCCGCGCCGGACTCGTCGTAGGCGCACTCGGTGACGTCGTCCGGCGTGGTCTCCAGGTGCAGGCCGCCGGCCACGCCGCCCTCGGCCCGCAGGACCCGCTGGAAGCGCTCGATCTCGGTGACCACGGTCTCCACGTACCGGGTCTTGAGGCCGTCGGGGGTGAGCGCGGTGTTGCCGTGCATCGGGTCGCACAGCCAGATCACCGGGTGCCCGGCCGCGCGCACGGCCGCGACCAGCGCGGGCAGCCGCTCGGTGACCAGCTTCGCCCCCATCCGGGAGATCAGCGTCAACCGGCCGGGCTCGCGGTGCGGGTCGAGCCGGTCGGCCAGCTCCAGCAGCTCGCCGGTGGTCATCGACGGGCCGACCTTGCAGGCGATCGGGTTGGCCACGCCCGCCAGCAGGTCGACGTGCGCGCCGTCCACCTGGCGGGTGCGGTCGCCGATCCACGGCAGGTGGGTCGAGGCGAGGAACGTGCGGCCGGTGTGGTCGCGGCGCAGCATCGGGATCTCGTAGTCCAGCAGCAGGGCTTCGTGGCTGGTCCACATCGGAGGGTCGATCGGGCGGGAACCGCCGCCGCCCCACCCCAGCAGGGTGGTGACGGTCCGCGCCGCGTCGTACCCGGCGAGGACCCGGCGCACGTCGTGGCGGCGGCCCTCCGCGTCGGGTTCGGGGCTGTTGACCATGTGCCCGCGGAACGACGGCAGCGTCACGCCGCCGACCACCTCCGTGGGGCTGGACCGGGGCTTGGCGAACTGGCCCGCGATCCGGCCGATGCGCACCACCGGGCGGTGCGTGGCCATCTTCATCACGCCCGCCAGCAGGTCCAGCAGCCCCGCCTTGCGGGCGACGTACCCCGCCTCGCACTCGGCGGGGTCCTCGGCGCAGTCGCCCGCCTGCACGACGTGCGCGCCGCCGGCGGCCACCAGCGCGAGCGTGGCGCGCAACTGCGCCACCTCGTCGGAGGTGACCAGGCCGGGCCGCGCGGCCAACGTGGCCCGCACCCGGTGCACGAGTTCGCGATCGTCCCAATCCGGTTGCTGCAGCGCGATCCTGGGTGAGCCCTCGCGCACGGCGTTGTCCACTGACACTCCAATCACGAAGGGACGAGGCACGACCGGTGATGTGCGCGACGTGCGGTCGTGCGGCTCAGCTCGCGGTGAACACGACTTCGTCGGTACGCCGATCGTGGAACGCGGGCCCGACAACGGGCAACGAACCGGGAACGCAGTACGTCAGGTCCCGCTGTTCTCCGTCATGTCCGCGCGCGGGCGCGGGTCGCCGAAGTGCGGACTTCGGTTCCCGCGCGCCCGGTCTGGGCGTTGTGACCAGCGGAGTCCGGTTCGCGTGCCGGTCGGGTGGAGCAACGGGTCGGGCCGGATGGACGTGTGGCCCGAACACCGCCCGACCCCGGTCAGGGCGGCGCGCCGGCCCGCCGGGCGCCGCGCGGTGGCGTCGGCCCACCCCCGGGGCGGCCAGGATGGTGCTCTCCGGATCTAGGCACGCGCGCGTTCCGCAAGCCACGTTGGGTTGGCAAACCCTGTCCGCACAAATGTGAAGTGAGGCTCCATGCCTGGGGGAAGGCACATGGCCGCGCGCACCGCACCGGACCTCCTGTTAGACCCGGTCGTCGCCGAGCTGAGTTCCACGCTGTTCGCTTCGTTCGCCCGCGAGGACCAGCGGCGCAAGGGCGTCGAGTACCTCGACGGCCTGCTCCGCGCCAGGGGCCGCAAGTCCATCCGCAACATCGCCCAGGCCGTCGGCGGCCAGGCGACCGAGCAGTACCTGCACCACTTCATCAGCGACTCGACCTGGGGGTGGGCGCCGGTCCGCAGGGCGCTCGCCGCGCACGTCGGCCGGGTCGCCCCACCGGCCGCCTGGGTGGTGCGGCCGATGCTGATCCCCAAGGCGGGCAAGCACTCCGTCGGGGTGACCCGGCGGTTCTGCCCCGACCTCGGGCAGACGCTCAACGCCCAGCAGGCCATGGGCGTGTGGGCGGTGTCGGACGAGCTGGCCGTGCCGGTGGACTGGCGGCTGCACCTGTCCCAGGCGTGGGTCGCCGACCCGGGCCGGCGCAGCCGCGCGGCGATCCCGGACGGGGTCCGCGCGGAGACCGACGGCGAGTGCGCGGTGGAGGCGTTCCTGGGCGCCGACGCGCGGCTCGCCTTCCCGGACCGGCCGCTGGTCATGGACGCGCGCGGGACCGACGTGCACGCGGCCGTGGCCCGGCTGCACCCGGAGACGCCGTTGCTGATGCGGATCAGCGGCACCCAGCTGTTCACCGTGCTCGACCCGGGCTCGCCCCGGCGCGGCGCGGACCCGTTGCCCGCGCAGCAAGTCGTGGGGCTGTTGCGGGAGGCGCGCAAGCCGGTGGCGGGCCGGTGGCCGTTGCTGGCCGCGACCGTGCGCGTGGGCGTGCCCGGCGGGCGCGCGGGCGACCTGGTGCTGTTGGGCGTGGGCCCGGCGGGCAAGTCGTGGCCGGCCGAGCTGTGGCTGTCCAACCAGCCCGACGCGGACGCGGCGAGCCTGTTGCGCACCAGCCGGTTCCTCGACCGGGTGGACCACGACTTCGGGCGGTTCGCCGACCGGGTGGGCATGCGCGACTTCACCGGCCGGTCCTTCGCGGGCTGGCACCGGCACACCACGCTGGCGTCGGCCGCGCACGCGGTGCTGGCGCTGGTCGAGCTGGACGCCCGCGACTCGTGGCTGGACGAACTGTCCACGATCGACAGTGCGCGGCGCTACCGCATCCCCTGCACGGCGAGCACCCGCCGCTGACCGCACACCGAAACCGGCACCCCCGCGCGGGGGTGCCGGTTTCGGTGTGCCACAACGACTTACAGGTACGGCGTGTCGGGGTCCAGGCCGAGCAGGACGCGACCCTGCAACTCCATGTTGCCGTAGTACTGGATCAGCGCGTGCAGCGACAGCGCCTCGATGTCCCGGCGGAACCGGCCCAACGCCTGGTCGTTGCGGATCACCGAACCGCCACCGAGCCGGAACAGCTCCTCCACGGCCTCCTTGGCGAGGTTCGCGGCCCAGGTGGTCTGGCCGCGCACGACGGCCTTCTCCTCCTGGGTCAGCTCCTCCCGCGCGTCCGCGCGGTCCTGGATCACCTTGAGCCACACCGAGGCGAACGCCTCCGCCGCGTCGATCTTGTTCTTCGCGTCGGCCACCGCGACCTGGGTCACCGGGTGCAGGCTCTGCTCGGTCCACGACGTGTAGGTGATGCCACGCCCGGGCAGCCGCTCCAGGAACTCCTCGTACGCGCCCCGGGCCATGCCCGCGAACACGCCGGCGATCTTGGCCATGACCAGGCTCATCAGCCCGTAGCCGCGCCCGTCGGACCCGTCGTCGCTGCGCCCGGGGACCGTGCCGGCCACCAGGTCGGAGTACTTGACCACGCGGTGCTCGGGGATGAAGACGTTCTCCGCCACCGAGGTCGTGCTGCCCGTGGCGGCGGCGCCGGTGACGTCCCAGTCGTCCAGGATCGTCAGCTCGCTGACCGGGATCAGCGTCATGAGGGAGGTCTGGGTGCCGTCCTCCTCCTCGAACAGACCGGTCACCATGTTCCAGTCCGCACCCCGGACACCGGTGTTGAACTTCCACTTGCCGGTCATCAGGTACCCGCCGTCGGTGCGGGTCAGCTTGCCGGTCGGCGGGATGGTGCCGGAAACCCGCACCGACCCGCCGGCGAACACGTCCTCCTGCGCCTTGTCCGGGAACAGCCGCACGGTCCAGGCGGTGTGCACCCACACCATCGAGACCCACCCGGTGGCCCCGCAGCCCCGGCTGATCTCGGCGAGCACCTTGACCATGTCGGCCGCGGAGTAGGCCAGACCACCGAAGCGGGCGGGCACACCCATCCGGAACACGCCCGCCTTGTCCTGCAGGGCGATGTTCTCGTCGGGGATCCACCGGTTCCGGTCGGCCTCGGCACCGTTCTGGCGGAGGGTGGGGATCATTTCCCGCACGGCTTCCAGCATTGCCTCGGGTGACACGTCGGTCGACATGGTTTTCCTTCCTCCGGGATGACGTGCACGGTGTGTCGACGAATTCACGGTTCCGCGCCGCCCCCGACGTTACCGAGCAACGAAGCCCATCCCCAGAAAGCAACCAATGATCTGTCATGTCGCCCCACCAACAACCCCCCAACCAGCCAAAACACAACCGCCCAAGGCGCCCACCCCCAGGCGCGCAGCGCCCAACGAGCCTGGCGAGGTCACACCCCAACCCGGGCTTCTTGCTTGTGTCATCTCCGTATGGCCTGCCCGAAGGGCTACCACACTTTTGGTCGGGTGCAGCCGAATTTT
>NZ_JBEZBW010000190.1:0-7164 GCF_040647305.1 Saccharothrix sp. NPDC042600
CGGCCACCGGCCCGCCCGCCGAGCCGCCGGCCCGCCCGCCGAGCCGCCGGCCCGCCCGCCGAGCCGCCGGCCCGCCCGCCGAGCCGCCGGCCCGCCCGCCGAGCCGCCGGCCGGCCCGCCGAGCCGCCGGCATGCCGCGAGCCCGGGTCCAGCCGCCGCCAGCCGCCCACTCCCCGCCGCCCCGGCCCCCAGCCCCACGCCGCACGTCGCCCCACCCGAGGCCACCGCGTCCACCCCCGTGGCCCGCGCGACCTCTCCACATCACGGGACGCGGGAGGTGGGGTTCGGTTCCCGATCCTGCATGTCACTCGATCGGCTGAAACCCCCCGAAGTGGGAAAACGCCCCCCGGGAAGATCCCGAGGGGCGTTTCCGCTGCCGTGCGTCAGGCGGATTCGGAGTCCGACTCGCCGGTGTCGCCACCGGAGGCCGCCAGGTCGACCGGCGGGGCGTCGGGCACCCGCAGGGGCTTCGACTCGCCGCGGAAGACGAAGTGGGCCTTGTCGTCCGGCTCGTTCTCGCCGCCGTCCCAGCCCTCGACGTCGGTGATGATGATCTGGCCCGGCTGGATCTCGCCGAACAGGATCTTCTCCGACAGCTGGTCCTCGATCTCGCGCTGGATCGTCCGGCGCAGCGGCCGGGCGCCCAGGACCGGGTCGAAGCCGCGCTTGGCGAGCAGCTTCTTCGCCTTGTCGGTCAGCTCGATCGCCATGTCCTTGTTCTTCAACTGCTGCTCGACGCGGGCGATCATCAGGTCCACCATCTTGATGATCTCGTCCTGCGTGAGCTGGTGGAAGACGATGATGTCGTCGATGCGGTTGAGGAACTCGGGGCGGAAGTGCTTCTTCAGCTCGTCGTTGACCTTGTTCTTCATGCGCTCGTAGTTGGACGCGGTGTCCTGACCCGAGGTGAAGCCCAGGCCCACGGCCTTGGAGATGTCCGACGTGCCCAGGTTGGACGTGAAGATGATGACGGTGTTCTTGAAGTCCACCGTCCGGCCCTGACCGTCGGTCAGGCGGCCGTCCTCCAGCACCTGGAGCAGCGTGTTGTAGACCTCCTGGTGCGCCTTCTCGATCTCGTCGAACAGCACCACGGAGAACGGCTTGCGGCGCACCTTCTCGGTGAGCTGGCCGCCCTCTTCGTAGCCGACGTAACCGGGAGGCGCGCCGAACAGGCGCGACGCCGTGTAGCGGTCGTGGAACTCGCCCATGTCGATCTGGATGAGGGCGTCGTCCTCGCCGAACAGGAAGTTCGCCAGCGCCTTGGACAGCTCGGTCTTGCCGACGCCGGACGGGCCGGCGAAGATGAACGAGCCGGACGGGCGCTTCGGGTCCTTCAGGCCGGCCCGCGTGCGGCGGATCGCCTGCGACACGGCCTTGACCGCGTCGACCTGGCCGATGATCCGCTTGTGCAGCTCGTCCTCCATGCGGAGCAGACGGGTGGTCTCCTCCTCGGTGAGCTTGAACACGGGGATGCCGGTCCAGTTCGCCAGGACCTCGGCGATCTGCTCGTCGTCCACCTCGGCGACGACGTCGAGGTCGCCGTCCTTCCACTGCTTCTCCCGCTCGGCCTTCTGGCCGAGCAGCTGCTTCTCCTGGTCGCGCAGCTTGGCGGCCCGCTCGAAGTCCTGCGCGTCGATCGCGGACTCCTTGTCGCGGCGCACGTCGGCGATCTTCTCGTCGAACTCGCGCAGGTCCGGCGGCGCGGTCATCCGGCGGATGCGCATGCGGGCGCCGGCCTCGTCGATCAGGTCGATCGCCTTGTCCGGGAGGAACCGGTCGTTGATGTACCGGTCCGCCAGGGTCGCGGCGGCGACCAGCGCCGAGTCGGTGATGGAGACGCGGTGGTGCGCCTCGTACCGGTCGCGCAGGCCCTTGAGGATCTCGATGGTGTGCTCCAGCGACGGCTCGCCGACCTGGATCGGCTGGAACCGGCGCTCCAGGGCGGGGTCCTTCTCGACGTACTTGCGGTACTCGTCGAGCGTGGTCGCGCCGATGGTCTGGAGCTCGCCGCGGGCCAGCATCGGCTTGAGGATCGAGGCCGCGTCGATCGCGCCCTCGGCCGCGCCGGCGCCCACCAGCGTGTGGATCTCGTCGATGAACAGGATGATGTCGCCGCGGGTGCGGATCTCCTTGAGCACCTTCTTCAGGCGCTCCTCGAAGTCGCCGCGGTAGCGCGAGCCGGCCACCAGCGAGCCCAGGTCGAGCGTGTAGAGCTGCTTGTCCTTGAGCGTCTCGGGCACCTCGCCCTTGACGACCATCTGCGCCAGCCCCTCGACGACGGCGGTCTTGCCCACGCCGGGCTCGCCGATCAGGACCGGGTTGTTCTTGGTGCGGCGGGACAGCACCTGCATGACCCGCTCGATCTCCTTGGTGCGCCCGATCACCGGGTCGAGCTTGCCCTCTCGCGCGGACGCGGTCAGGTTCCGCCCGAACTGGTCGAGCACCAGGGAGGAGGACGGGGTGCCCTCGCCGCGCCCGCTGGACTCGGCGGCGCCTTCCTTGGTCGAGTAGCCGGAGAGCAGCTGCAGCACCTGCTGGCGGACGCGGTTGAGGTCCGCGCCCAGCTTGACCAGGACCTGCGCGGCGACGCCCTCGCCCTCGCGGATCAGGCCGAGCAGGATGTGCTCGGTGCCGATGTAGTTGTGGCCGAGCTGGAGGGCCTCGCGCAGAGACAGCTCCAGCACCTTCTTCGCGCGCGGGGTGAAGGGGATGTGGCCGGACGGGGCCTGCTGGCCCTGGCCGATGATCTCCTCGACCTGCTGGCGGACGCCCTCCAGCGCGATCCCCAACGACTCCAGCGCCTTGGCGGCGACACCTTCACCCTCGTGGATCAAGCCCAGGAGGATGTGCTCGGTGCCGATGTAGTTGTGGTTGAGCATCCGGGCCTCTTCCTGGGCCAGGACAACCACCCGCCTCGCGCGGTCGGTGAACCTTTCGAACATTCGCACTCCCTGACTGCTGCGCCGGCGGTCCTCGGGCTCACCCACAGCATTGGCCGTGGAGAGCGCGGCACCGTGGGACCACTGTAGTCGTCAGCCCCGACACTCTCAGTTCCCGTTCGCGTGCAGTCACCTTCGGGGATCTCTGACACCGGTACCAACGTGGGATCTGCCAGGCAGATTCCACGGATCGGGCGATGTCCGCTCAACGCGAACACCCGCCGCGCGGCGACCCGGCGACGTGACCGGTGTCACCGTCGGCCACCGAGTCGAGCAAACCTCGGTAAGGTTAGGCAAGCCTTAAGAACCGACCGCGAGGGCCTTCCACCATGACCGTACCGGCGAGGACACGAGCACGCGAAGCGCGCACGCCCATCGCCGGGTCCCTCGGCCGGGCGAACGCCCTCGCCGAGTGGTGCGAGGTCCGCTTCGGCCTCCCGGCCGACACCCGCGGCTGGACCACCACCGGGACCCTGCTGGCCGAGCCCGCCCGCTTCGACGCCTGGCGCGCCGACCTGGGCGCCTGGCTCACCGAGCACTACGGCGAGGCCCCGGAGCGCACCACGGCCGGGTACGTCATGAGCTGGTACCTCAGCGTCGTGGGGATGGTCGGCGGCACCCTGTTCCACCAGGCGCGCCGGGTGCCGTCGCTGCGCCCCTCCGACGTGGCGGTGCGCATCGCCGACGAGGGCCGGCCGCACATCGTGGCCGTGGCGCTGCTGGCCGAGGACTTCGCGTGCCTGCCCGACGACCCGGCGGGCGATGACCCGGCGGCCACTGTCGTCGCCGACGACCACGCCCTGGCCGGCCTGCTGCGGGCCCGGTTCGCCGCGCACGCCGCCGAGTTCGTGCGGGCCTTCGGGCCGACCGTGCGGCTGGGCCGGCGGATGCTGTGGGCGGCGGCCACCGACGCCCTGGACGCCGCGGCGTGGCGGGCGGGCCAGCTCTGCGGGGACGAGCCGGCCGGTGTCGCGGACGCCGCCCTGCTGCTCCCCGACCGGATCGAGCCGTTCACCTCCGCCTCGACCCTGCACGCCACGGAGGCGGGCTGGACGCGCCGCCGGCAGAGCTGCTGCTTCCACTACGCGCTGCCCGGTGCCGAGGTGTGCGACACCTGTCCGCGCGTCGCCGGCCGTTGATCCGTTCGGGCGCATCCGTTCACCGACGCTTCCTTGCGCGCGACACCGTTATGAACTTCACCATCCGACGTCCGACAAGATCGGGTGGAAACAACGAAGGGGCGCCGGTCGAAACCGGCGCCCCTTCGTAGCTTGACGTAATTGACGTGGCGCACGCCACGACAATGATCTCAGCCCTGCTGGTGGTAGGCCTCCAGCACCTCCGCCGGGATGCGCCCGCGATCGGACACCTTCATCCCCTGCTTGCGCGCCCACTCCCGAATGGCCTGGTTCTGCTCGCGATCGGCGGACGCGGGACGCGCCGCCTTCACACCGGCCGGACGACCCGGACCGCGCTTGCGACCGCCCGCCTTGCGAGCACTGGCGACGAAGTCGGCGAGGGCATCGCGGAGCTTGCCCGCATTATCCGCGGAAAGGTCGATCTCGTAGGACACACCGTCCAAACCGAAGCCGACCGTCTCCTCCGCCTTCCCACCGTCCAGGTCATCGACCAGGGTCACGGTGACCTTCTGCGCCATGCGTATCCTCCTGGACTCGAATGCGCGGTGTTCCCCGACCGCGACCAAAGCTTTACCGAGTGCAGGTTAGCGCACAAGTACGGCAATGCGCAGACCGGAGTCCGAGAAGTTACTTCATTCAGGGCGCACGAGGGGGAACAGGATCGTCTCCCGGATACCGAGGCCGGTGATGGCCATCAGCAGTCGGTCGATGCCCATTCCCACACCACCGCTCGGTGGCATTCCGTACTCCAGCGATCGCAGAAAGTCTTCGTCCACCGGCATGGCCTCGTCGTCCCCGGCGGCACTCAACCGGGCCTGGGCTTCCAGCCGCTCCCGCTCCACGACCGGGTCGACCAGTTCCGAGTAACCCGTGGCCAACTCGAATCCCCGCACGTACAGGTCCCACTTTTCGGCGACGCCGGGTTCCGTCCGGTGCTGCCGGGTCAGCGGGGAGGTCTCGACGGGGAAATCCCGCACAAAGGTGGGGGCGTGCAGGTGGTCGCCCACCAGGTGCTCCCACAGCTGTTCGACCAGCTTGCCGTGCCCGAGCTTCGGGTCGGTCTCCAGGCCGTGCCGGTCGGCGAGCTTGCGGAGGTGCTCGGCGGGCGTCGCGGGCGTGACGTCCTCGCCCACCGCCTCCGACAGCGACCCGTACATCGTGAGGGTCGTCCACTCGCCGCCCAGGTCGTACTCCGTGCCGTCGGCCAGGGTCACCACGTGCGACCCGGCGACGGCCAGCGCCGCCTCCTGCACCAGCTCGCGGGTCAGCACCGCGTTGGTGTCGTAGGTGGCGTACGCCTCGTAGTACTCCAGCATGGAGAACTCGGGCGAATGGGACGAGTCCATGCCTTCGTTGCGGAAGTTGCGGTTGATCTCGAAGACCTTCTCGATACCGCCGACCACACACCGCTTGAGGTACAGCTCCGGCGCGATGCGCAGGAAGAGGTCCATGTCCAGCGCGTTCGAGTGGGTGACGAACGGCCGGGCCGCCGCGCCGCCCTGCAACGTCTGCAACATCGGGGTCTCGACTTCGACGAAACCACGCCGGTGGAACGAGTCCCGCAGCGACCGCACGACGGCGGCCCGGTTGCGCACCGTGTTGCGGGCCTGCTCGCGGACGATGAGATCGACGTACCGCTGGCGAATGCGGGTTTCCTCGGCAAGTTCCTTGTGCGCCACCGGTAGCGGACGAAGGGCCTTGGCCGCCATCCGCCACTCGTGCGCCATCACGGACAGTTCACCGCGCCGGGACGTGATGACCTCGCCGCGCACGAATACGTGGTCGCCCAAGTCGACGTCGGACTTCCATTCGCCCAGCGACTCCTCGCCCACGTTGTTCAAGCTCAACATGGCCTGGAGTTCGGTGCCGTCGCCTTCGCGCAGCGTCGCGAAGCACAACTTGCCGGTGTTGCGCAAGAACATCACCCGACCGGTGACGCCGACCACCTGTCCGGTGGCGGTGTCCGGTTCCAGGTCGGGGTGCGCTTCCCGGACCTCGCGCAACGTGTGCGTGCGCGGCAGTTCGACGGGATAGGGATCGACCCCGCGTTCCAGCAGCCGCGCCCGCTTCTCCCGGCGCACGCGCAACTGCTCGGGCAGGTCGTCGTCACTGGTCACGGCTGGGTTCGCAGGCTGCTCACTCACGGCAAGAAGGGTACGGAAAGGTCTCTCGGGGATTCGAACGGGTTCTCACTATGGTGGGTGCGGTGACGGGTGATGACTTGACCGCTCGCCGGGCGAACTCCTTCGGGCCGCAGGCCTCCGCCTACGCCGAGCACCGACCGGACTACCCGGCCGCCGCGATCCGCTGGTCGCTCGAACCCCTGGGCCCCGGCCCGCACGACGTGCTGGACCTGGCCGCCGGCACGGGGAAGCTGACCGGCGGGATCGTCGCGGAGGGCCACCACGTGACGGCCGTCGAGCCGGACGAGGCCATGCTGTCGGAACTGGTCCGCCACTGCGGCGGCGTGCGGGCCCTGCCGGGTTCGGCGGAACGCATCCCCGTGCCGGACGCGACGATGGACGCGGTGCTGGTGGGGCAGGCGTTCCACTGGTTCGACCCGGACAAGGCCCTGCCGGAGATCGCGCGCGTCCTGCGCCCCGGCGGCGTGCTGGCGGCGATGTGGAACATGGACGACCTGACCGTCCCGTGGGTGGCGGAGTTCGGCAAGGTGGCCGGCTTGGCCGCGGCGGCGACCGGCGTCACCGGCCGAGCCCTCCCCGACCACCCGCTGTTCCGGAACCCTGAGGACAGCACCTTCCCCCACACCCACCGCCGCACGGCGGAAGGCCTGGTGGCCACGGTGGGCACGCACTCGTACACCCTGGTCATGAGCCGAGAGGACCGCGAGGCCCTCCTGGACCGGATGCTGACCCACCTACGCTCCCACCCCGAAACCGCGCAGGGCGAGTTCGACATGCCCTTGATCACCTACGTCAAGCGCATGATCCGCACCTGACCCCCACCACCCACCCCCGCGCCCAGGCGCACTTCGAAGGGCTATCAGCCACAGGAAGGGCCTCGGTTCGTCCCCCGTACGGCCTGGGCGCAGCCCAACCACAGATCGCCGGGGTCGGCCTGAAAAA
>NZ_JBEZBW010000191.1:0-7047 GCF_040647305.1 Saccharothrix sp. NPDC042600
GGCGGCGGCGGGCGGCGGCGGGCGGCTGGCAGTAGGCGGCGGGCGGCTTGCGGCGGGTGGGTTTGCGCCGTGGGTGGGTTTGCGCGGGTGTGGCCTCCGGCCCCCGGTTCCATTGTCTCACTTGGGTACGACAAGTTCGGGTGTGCGTGTCAAGCTGGACGCGTGACGATCATCGACGCGTTGCGTGCGCTGACCCGGGGGGAACGGGAGCGGGCGCGGGAGGTGGCTGCCGCGGGGCGGGGGGAGTTGGATCGGGCCTTGGCGGCGTACCTCGCCAGTCATGCCGACGGCACCGTGTACGACCAGCCCGCCGCGTTCAAGGCGTTCATCGACGGCGGCGGCAATGTCGGCCTCTACAAAGCGGTCAGTCGGGCGTTGGGCCGGGTCTACGACGAGGAGCGGCCCGTTCGGTTGCTCGACGTGGGCTGCGGCGACGGGCGGGCGTTGGTGCCGTCCCTGCACGCCGCTCGCGAGCTGCCTCGGCATGTCACCTTGGTCGAGCCGTCGGAGGCCCTGTTGCGCGGGGCGGTTCGGGGGCTTGAAGGGGTCAAGAACATCTCCGTGGAGGCTCGCAACGTTCGGGTCCAGGACTTCCTGGAGCGCGAGCGGGCCGAGTTCGACCTGGTGCAGTCGACGTTCGCCCTGCACGCCCTGCCGCACGAGGAGCGGGACGGGGTGTTGACGGGGCTGGCGCCTCGGGTGAAGGCGTTGGCGGTGGTGGAGTTCGACGTCCCGGACCTCGACGACGAGGAGCGGTTGGCGTTCCTCGCCGAGACCTACGAGCGGGGGCTGGCCGAGTACGGCGACGACCGGGAGCTGGTGGCCCAGGGGTTCCTGATGCCGGTGTTGACCGGGCAGTTGCTGCCCGGCGCGAAGAGGTCCACCTGGGAGCAGCCGGCCACCTCGTGGGCCGCGCAGGTCGGGCGGGCCGGGTTCACCGACGTCCGGTTGACGCCCCTGTTCGACTACTGGTCGTCGCCCGCGTTCCTGCTCACGGCGTCGGGCGCAACCGCTTGACGTAGCGGTGGGCGGGGACGTCGATGCCGCCCGGGGCCCGGTGGGTGAACGGGCCCTCGTCGGTCCAGCCCCGGCGCTCGTAGAAGCGGCGGGCGCGGGTGTTGCCGGCGACCACGGCCAGCCACGCCGTGTCGTGGTGGGCGGACACCAGGCGTTCGGCCTCGGCCAGCAGCGCTGGGGCCACGCCGCCGCCCCGGTGGTCGGCGGACACGTAGACCTGCTCGACCTCGTCCCCGCGCACCATCACGAAACCGGCCACCGCACCGTCCACAGTGGCCACGACGGTGCGGTCCACCAGGGCGGCGGCGCGGTCGGCGAACGACCGCTCCGTGCGCGCCGCCACCAGCTCGTCCGGCACGTGGCCCAGGTGCCCGTCGGCCCACCCGCGGTGCCAGATGCCGGCCACCGCGGGCACGTCCGAGGCCGTCGCGGGCCTGATCTCCACCACGCGGGCGACCCTAGCCGCTGACGGCGACCAGCGCGGTGGAAGCGGCCAAAGCCAGGCACAGCGGCGAGTAGACGCGGACGTCGAGCCGGGCGTACGCGGTGTCCGCGCGCAGCGACGACGCCAACCCGGCCGCGCCGCGCAGCAGGAGCACCGCCGCCACCCCGGCCGTGCCGACCACCGGCACCCACCCCGGCCCCGGCACGCCCAGCAGGCCCGCCCGCCCGGCGACCAGGTACGCCGCGAGGCCCAGCGCCACCGCCACGGCCCCGGTCAACGGCGCGGACGGCAACCGTTCCACCGGCACGTTCACCACTCGCGCGGCGAACTCCTCCCGCGTCTTCAACGGCCACGTGGAGAACATCCACAGCACGTGCAAAACGCCGACCGCGACCAGCACCAGCGCCGTGACCAGGGCCAACACCGTCATGCCACACCTCACAGAACCATTCCGTACGCCACCGTACGGAAACTGGCCATACGCTAGCGTACGGTTCCTGAGAGTGGTCTTAGCTGAACTCTCAACTATCCGGTGATAGAATGTTCTCGTGTCAACCACCATGCAGCTCGGGGTCTACAGCTTCGCCGACCGCAACCCGGACCCGGCCACCGGCGCGCAGGTGTCCGTCGCCGACGCCCTGGCCGACCAACTGGAGCGGATCAAGCTCGCCGACGAGCTGGGCCTGGGCTTCTACGGCCTGGGCGAGCACCACCTGGAGCAGTACGCGATCTCCAACCCCGGCACGGTCCTGGCCGCCGCCGCGAGCGTGACCTCGAACATCACGCTCAGCAGCGCGGTCACCGTGCTCAGCACCGAGGACCCGGTGCGGGTCTACCAGCAGTTCACCACCCTGGACCAGCTCAGCCGGGGCCGCGCCGAGCTGCTCGCCGGGCGCGGGTCGTTCACCGAGTCCTTCCCGCTGTTCGGCGCGAACCTGGAGGACTACGACGAGCTGTACGAGGAGAAGCTCGCCCTCCTGCTCCGGCTGGACCGGGAGAACCCGATCACCTGGTCGGGCCGCTTCCGCGCGCCGCTGGAGAACGCCCACGTCTTCCCGCGCCCGTACGGCGACCGGCTGCGGATCTCCGTCGGCACCGGCGGCAACCCCGAGTCGTCGGTGCGCGCCGGCCTGCTCGGGCTGCCCGTGGTGTACGCGGTCATCGGCGGTGAGCCCGAGCGGTTCGCGCCGCTGGTGGACCTCTACCGCCGGGCGGGTGAGGCCGGCGGCCACACCGACCTCGAAGTCACCATGAGCGCCATCGGGCTGATCGCGCGCCGCTCGCAGGACGCCAAGGACGCCTTCCACCCGTACTGGCTGGAGACCATGAAGTACGGGGCGCGGGCGCGCGGCTGGGCCGTGCCGTCGCGGGCCGAGTACGACGCGTGGACCGCCGGCGCGCGGTCCATCTTCGCGGGCAGCCCGCAGGAGGTCGCCGAGCGGCTGATCACCGTCGGCCGGCTGGTCGGCGCGGACCGGTACGCCATGCAGATGGACTGGTCCGGGGTGCCGCACAAGCTGGTCATGGAGGCCATCGAACTGCTCGGCACCGAGGTGCTGCCGCTCGTGCGGGCCGAGTTGGGCTGACCGGTCGCGGTTCGAGCCGGTCGGGGTCCCGAGCCGGTCGGGGTCCGAGCCGGTCAGGATTCGAGAAGCGTCGCCATCTGCGCATATATAGCCTGGCGTCCGCGAGCTTGACGCGAGCCGGAGCAGATGGAGACACGATGAGCAAGTCCAAGGGGAAGACCACGCCGCACCCCGCCGACGGGCACGACCTGATCCGCGTGCACGGCGCGCGCGTGAACAACCTCAAGGACGTGAGCCTGGAGATCCCCAAGCGCCGGCTGACCGTGTTCACCGGCGTCTCCGGCTCGGGCAAGTCCTCACTGGTCTTCGACACCATCGCGGCCGAGTCGCAGCGGCTGATCAACGAGACCTACAGCACGTTCGTGCAGACGTTCATGCCGACGCTCGCCCGGCCCGAGGTGGACGTGCTCGACGGCCTGACCACGGCGATCATCGTGGACCAGCAGCGGCTGGGGGCCGACCCGCGCTCCACCGTCGGCACCGCCACCGACGCCAACGCCATGCTGCGCATCCTGTTCAGCCGGCTGGCCAAGCCGCACATCGGCTCGCCCGCCGCGTACTCGTTCAACGTCGCGTCGGTGAAGGGCAGCGGCGCGATCACGGTCGAGCGCGGCGCGAAGACCAAGGCGGAGAAGGCGACGTTCTCCCGGCTGGGCGGCATGTGCCCGCGCTGCGAGGGCATGGGGTCGGTCACCGACTTCGACCTGACCGCGCTCTACGACGACACCAAGTCGCTCAACGACGGCGCGCTGACCATCCCCGGCTACAGCATGGAGGGCTGGTACGGCCGCATCTTCCGGGGCTGCGGGTTCTTCGACCCGGACAAGCCGATCCGCAAGTACACCAAGCGCGAGCTGCACGACCTGCTCTACAAGGAGCCCACCAAGATCAAGGTGGACGGGATCAACCTGACCTACGAGGGCCTGATCCCCAAGATCCAGAAGTCGATGCTGGCCAAGGACAAGGAGGCGATGCAGTCCCACATCCGCGCCTTCGTGGACCGGGCCATCACCTTCGCCACCTGCCCCGAGTGCGACGGCACGCGGTTGAGCGAGGCCGCCCGCGGGTCCAAGATCGCCGGGATCAGCATCGCCGACGCGTGCGCCATGCAGATCACCGACCTGGCCAAGTGGGTCAACGGGCTGTCCGAGCCGTCGGTCGCGCCGCTGCTGGCGGCGTTGCGGCACACGCTCGACTCGTTCGCCGAGATCGGGCTGGGCTACCTGTCGCTGGACCGGCCGGCGGGGACGCTGTCGGGCGGCGAGGCGCAGCGGGTCAAGATGATCCGGCACCTCGGGTCGTCGCTCACCGACGTCACCTACGTGTTCGACGAGCCGACCATCGGCCTGCACCCGCACGACATCCAGCGGATGAACGACCTGCTGCTGCGCCTGCGGGACAAGGGCAACACCGTGCTGGTGGTGGAGCACAAGCCGGACGCCATCGCGATCGCCGACCACGTCGTGGACCTCGGGCCGGGCGCGGGCGCGGCGGGCGGCACGGTGTGCTTCGAGGGCACCGTCGAGGGCCTGCGGGCCAGCGGCACCGTCACCGGCCGGCACCTGGACGACCGGGCCAGGCTCAAGGACACCGTCCGGGAGCGCACGGGCGTGCTGGAGATCCGCGGCGCGACCCGGCACAACCTGCGCGACGTGGACGTCGACATCCCGCTGGGCGTGCTGGTCGTGGTGACCGGCGTGGCGGGGTCGGGCAAGAGCTCGCTGGTGCACGGGTCGATCCCGGCCGGGCACGGCGTGGTGTCGGTGGACCAGACCCCGATCCGCGGCTCGCGGCGCAGCAACCCCGCCACCTACACCGGGCTGCTGGAGCCGATCCGGAAGGCCTTCGCCAAGGCCAACGGCGTGAAGCCGGCCCTGTTCAGCGCCAACTCCGAGGGCGCGTGCCCGACCTGCAACGGCGCGGGCGTCACCTACACCGACCTGGGGATCATGGCCGGGGTCGCGGTGACGTGCGAGGAGTGCGAGGGCAAGCGCTTCCAGGCGTCGGTGCTGCGCTACCACCTCGGCGGGCGCGACATCAGCGAGGTGCTGGCGATGTCGGTGACCGAGGCGGAGGAGTTCTTCGGCTCCGGCGAGGCGCAGACCCCCGCGGCGCACGCGGTCCTGCGGCGGCTGGCCGACGTCGGGCTCGGGTACCTGTCGCTGGGGCAGCCGCTGACCACGCTGTCCGGCGGTGAGCGGCAGCGGCTCAAGCTGGCCACGCACATGGGCGACAAGGGCGGCGTCTACGTCCTGGACGAGCCGACGACCGGCCTGCACCTGGCCGACGTCGAGCAGCTGCTGGCGTTGCTGGACCGGTTGGTGGACGCGGGCAAGTCGGTCATCGTCATCGAGCACCACCAGGCGGTCATGGCGCACGCGGACTGGATCATCGACCTCGGGCCGGGCGCGGGGCACGACGGCGGGAAGGTCGTGTTCGAGGGGACGCCGGCGGAGCTGGTCGCGGGGCGCGTGACGCTGACCGGCGAGCACCTGGCGGACTACGTGGGCGCCTGACGGGTCGTTCGGAAGAGGGACCGGGCGACCGACCCGGCCAGCTCGACCGGCTCGACACCGGGCCGGTCGAGCGCGCCGGTGTTCCACAGAGTCGCGAAGCCGTGCACGAACGACCAGGCCGCGACCAGTGCCGTCTCCGGGTCGGGGTGGCCCGAGGCGCCGTGGCGCAACGCGTCCCCGGCGCGGGTGTTCGCCGCGGTGACCGTCGGGTCGTCGGCGTGGTAGAGGTCGGGGCGGAACATCACCTCGAAGTGCGCGCGGTGCTCGATGGCGAAGCGCACGTAGGTCGTGCCGAGGTCCACGAAGTCGCCACCGGCGGCCCTGGTCTCGTCCAGCCGGTCGGCGAGGAGGGTGAAGCCCTCGGCCGCGATGGCGGTGAGCAGGCCGGCCTTGTCCTTGAAGTGGTGGACCGGTCCGGCGTGGGAGACGCCGACCCGACGGGCGAGGTCGCGCAGGCCGATGCCGGCGGGGCCGTGCTCGGCGATCACGTCGAGGGCGGCGTCGAGGACGGCGCGGCGGAGGTCGCCGTGGTGGTAGGGGCGGTCCGTGGTCACCTGCGCAGCGTAGCGGATCTAGACATTGACAAGTTCGCTGGCCGGGAGCAATCTTGTCAGTGTCTAGTTCGTGTTGCCCGGAGGAGTTCGCATGGCCCCGTTCGTGATTCTCGTTGTGGTTACCGCCGTGCTCGCCGGTGTGCGCGCGGCGGGGTGGCTGCGGGTGCCCGCCTGGCCGTTCGCGGTGCAGTGCGGGGTGGCGGCGATGTTCGTGGCGACCGGGTTGGCGCACTTCATCGGGATACGGGAGCAACTGATCGCGATGGTGCCGCCGGCGGTTCCCGCGCCCGGGTTGGTGGTGACGGTGACCGGGGTGTTGGAGCTGGCCGGGGCGGTGGGCGTGTTGTGGCGGCGGACCGCGTTGTGGGCGGCGGCCGGGTTGACGGCGATGCTGGTGGGGATGTTCCCGGCGAACGTTTACGCGGCGATGAAGGGGATTTCGCCGTCCTTCGGGGATGCGTTGCTGCCTCGGACGCTCATGCAGGTGGTCTTCCTGGCGGCCACGCTGAGCATCGTGATCCACTTCGCCCGAGCCCGCCGAGCAACCGCCGACACCACGCCCGCGGCACCCCTGAACACAGACCACCAACCCGCCTGACCCGCCCGACCCGACCCCGACCGACCCGCCCACCCGCTCGACTGACCCGGGCCCGAACCCACCGGCGCAACTCGGGCGGGGCGACTCGGGCAGGACGACTCAGGGCAGCCCGCCCGCGCCCCACCCCGCCGGCGCGGCTCGCCCCACCCCGCCCCGCTCGGCCCGCCCCGCTCGGCCGCCCCACCCCGGCCCGCCCGGCCCGCCCCGCTCGGCCCCGGCCCGCCCGGCTCGGCCCAGCGCGACTCGGCCCGGCCAGGCTAGGCGGCGGTGGGCGCGGAGCGGGTCGGCGAGGGTGCACCGCAGGGGGAGGCCGGGGGGGAGCCGGGCGGGC
>NZ_JBEZBW010000192.1:0-7044 GCF_040647305.1 Saccharothrix sp. NPDC042600
GTCGCCTTTTCCGCCGATCACGCCCTTCGATCGGCGGAAAAGGCGACGCGACGAGCCGACTTCCAGGCGGCCGAGCCGACCCGGCGGAGCCGGGTCAATCAGACACAGCCGGGTCAGTCGGATACAGGCCGGTTCAGCGTCGCCACGAACTTGTACCTGTCGCCGCGGTACACCGAGCGCACCCACTCGACCGGGTTGCCCTCGGTGTCGAAGGAGTGCCGGGACAGCAGCAGCATCGGCAAGCCGATGTCCGCGCCCAGCAGCTCGGCCTCCTCCGGCGATGCCAAGGCCGTCTCGATGGTCTCCTCCGCGTGCCCCATCTCGACGCCGAACCGCTCGCGCAGCACCTGGTACAGCGACGCCCCCGGCGCGAGGTACCGGCGCAGCCCGCGGAACCGCCCGAGCGCCAGGTGCGTGGTCTCGATGGCCATCGGCTCGCCGTCGGCCAACCTCAACCGGTGCAGGCGCAGCACCTTCGCGCCCGCCCGCACGCCGAGCAGCCGCGCCAGTTCCGCCTCCGCCGGCATCTCCGACGCCTCGATCAGGCGCGACGACGGCTGGCGGCCCTGGGCCTTCATGTCCTCTGTGTACGACGACAGCTGGAGCCGTTGCGCCACTTTGGGTTCCGCCGCGAACGTGCCCTTGCCCTGCACGCGCAGCAGCCGTCCTTCGACGGTGAGTTCGGCCAGCGCCTGCCGGACCGTCGTGCGCGACACGTCGAACTCCGCGGCGAGCGACCGTTCGGTCGGGATCGGTGATCCCGGCGGCAGCGCGCGCAACAGGTCGAGCAGGTGCCGCTTGAGGCCCCAGTACTTCGGCTCGCGCTGTGCGCGAGACCTGGCGTCGACGCCAGTTGCCGGGCTCGTCTCCAGCATGCCTTCCTCCTCGACCGGTCAGTGCTCTCCCACACAACAGGATGCCTTGTCCACGTCGGATCGTGTCCCCGAACCCCCGACGAACCACCGACGACCCGCGTGACGACCCCTCACATCGTGCTCCAGCACCCCCGCCCCGCGGGCCCGGATTGGTCCGATGACTTTGCAACGTCTCGGCAACGTCCTTGACAGGTCCTGTGGCGAGGCACACTCTAGGCCGCATTGGTCTACACCACTTTGGTCGTTCCGGTCACTGGGACCGGGGCATTGGGAAAGGGCGCACACGTGAAGGGCTGGAGAGGACTGGCCGTAGGTGCCGCCGCACTCGCGGTGGCCGTGGCCGGATGTGGCACGAGCACCGACAAGGGCAGCGGCAACTCCGGTGAATCCAAGACGCTGACGGTCTGGTTGATGGACGGCTCCGCGCCGACCACCCTCACCGACGCGTTGCACAAGGAGTTCCAGGACTCGAACCCCGGCGTCACCGTCAAGTACGAGATCCAGAAGTGGAACGGCATCCAGGAGAAGCTGACCACCGCTCTGACCAGCAACAACCCGCCGGACGTCATCGAGCTGGGCAACACCCAGACGGCGAAGTTCGCGGCTGAGGAGACCCTGCTCGACCTGAGCGGCGACGTCTCGGACCTCAACGGCGACCAGTGGCTGTCCGGCCTCAAGGACTCCCTGACCTGGGACGGCAAGCAGTACGGCCTGCCGTTCTACGCCGCGAACCGCACGGTGATCTACCGGACCGACCTGTTCAAGGCCGCGGGCATCGAGAACGCCCCCAAGTCGCGTGACGAGTGGATCGCGGCCATCGAGAAGCTCAAGGCCGCCAACGCGGCGGACCCGGAGTTCCAGTCGCTGTACCTGCCGGGCCAGTCCTGGTACGCCCTGCTCTCCTTCATCTGGGACGAGGGCGGCGACGTGGCCAAGGCGCAGGGCTCCGCGTGGGCCGGCGCGCTGAACACCCCCGAGGCCAAGGCGGGCGTCGACTTCTACAAGAAGCTGGTCGACACCTCCGCCACCAAGGCCCCGAAGGACGCCGACGAGGCGACCCCGCAGCAGTTCGAGGTCTTCGCCAAGGGCAAGACGGCCATGATGATCGCCCTGCCGTGGGAGCTGGGCAGCGCCGTCAAGGCCGACCCGACCCTGAAGGACAAGACCGCGGCGTTCCCGATCCCGTCCAAGACCTCCGGCAAGACCGCGCCGGTCTTCCTGGGCGGCTCGAACCTGGCCATCCCGGCCGGCTCGAAGAACCAGGACCTCGCCAAGGCCTACCTGAAGCTGCTGAGCGGCAAGAAGTACCAGGACCAGCTCGCCGAGGGCGGCGCGGTGCCGGGCACCTCGAAGGACACCTCGAAGCTCGCCACCAACTCGATCGGCAAGGCGCTCGCCGAGTCCGCCCCGAACGGCAAGGTCACCCCGACCACGCCCGCCTGGGCCGCCGTCGAGGCCGGCCAGAACCCGCTCAAGGACATGCTGACCGCCTACCTGACCGGCGCGAAGTCGCTGGACCAGGCCACGGCCGACGCCAACGCCGCCCTGTCCAAGACGCTGGGCGGATGACCTAGGCATGACGGCGGTCCACACCACCGACGCCGCGGTGGCGACGAACTCGTCGGCACCGCGGCGTGCCGCACCGGGCGGCGCGCCGCGCCGTCGGGGCAGCGCCTTCGACCGGACGCTGCCCTACCTCCTGCTGGCCCCCGCGTTGGTCGCCATCCTGTGGCTGATCGGCTGGCCGGTCCTGTCCCTGCTCGTGACGAGCTTCCGCCAGCTCAACCTCAAGGAGCTGACCCGGGGCCAGGTCGTCTGGGTCGGCCTGGACAACTACACGAAGATCTTCGCCGAGCCGGAGTTCTGGGCGATCACGGTGCGCACCGTGGTGTTCACGGCGGCCGTCGTGGCGGTCTCGGTGGTGGCGGGTCTGCTGATCGCGCTGCTCATGCGGCGGATCAGCCCGGTGGTGCGGATCGCGCTGCAGGTCGCGATGCTCCTGGCGTGGGCGATGCCGCTGCTCGCGGCCACCACGGTCTACCAGTGGATGTTCGACCAGCAGTACGGCATCCTCAACAAGACCCTGGTCGAGCTGGGCTTCGACTCGTTCGCCGGGTTCTCCTGGTTCACCACCGGCACCTCGACGCTGGCCGTGATCGGGTTGCTGATCGTGTGGCAGGCCGTGCCGTTCCTGGCGTTCTCGCTCTACGCCGGCGTCATCGGCATCCCGCGCGACCAGTACGAGGCCGCCGGCATCGACGGCGCCTCCGCGTGGCAGACGTTCCGCAACGTGACCTGGCCGGAGATCCGGCCGTTGCTGCTCATGGTCACGTTCCTGTCCCTGCTGTGGGACTTCAAGGTCTTCGCCCAGATCTGGGCGTTCAAGAAGGGCGGCCCGGACGGCGCGAGCACCACGCTGCCGGTCTACCAGTACCTGGAAGGCATCTCCAAGAGCCACTTCGGCGTGGCCGCGGCGGTGTCCGTGGTGATGATGCTGCTGCTCGGGCTGCTCACCTTCCAGTACCTGCGCCGCCTGCTCCGCCAGGAGGGGTCACTGTGACGAAGAAGGTCACGGCGAACGTCGTCGGCGTCGTCCTGGCGGTGTTCTTCGCGTTCCCCGTCTACTGGATGCTGTCCTCGGCGTTCAAGCCGACCAAGGACCTGGTGTCCTCCGACTACGACCTGATCCCGCTGTCGGTCACCGCGACCAACTTCGCGACGGCGTGGAACAAGCCCGGGTTCCTCAGCTCGATGGGCAACAGCCTGTTCGTCACGCTGGGCGCGGTGCTCGCCTCGATCGTCGTGGGCCTGCTCGCCGCGTTGGCGATGTCCCGGATGCGGTTCAAGGGCCGCAAGCAGTTCGTGCTGCTCATGCTGGTCGCGCAGATGGCGCCGTTCGAGGCGCTGCTCATCCCGATGTTCCTCATGATGCGGGACCTGGAGCTGCTGGACCGGCTGCCGTCGCTGATCCTGATCTACTTCGCGGTGACGCTGCCGTTCTGCGCGTGGACGCTGCGCGGGTTCGTCAACGGCATCCCGCTGGAGCTGGAGGAGGCCGCGATGGTCGACGGCTGCGGCCGGTGGGGCGCGTTCCGCCGCGTCACGCTGCCGCTGCTCGGCCCGGGCCTGGTGGCCACCTCGGTGTTCGCGTTCGTCACGGCGTGGAACGAGTTCCTCTACGCCCTGTCGTTGATCAAGGACCAGACCAAGGAGACGCTGCCGGTGTGGCTCTCCGGGTTCCAGAGCGCGTTCGGCACGGACTGGGGTGGCGCGATGGCCGCGTCCGTGCTGTTCACGCTGCCCGTCCTGGTGTTCTTCCTCATCGTCCAGCGCAAGATGGTCACCGGCGTCACCGCCGGTGCCGTGAAGGGGTAGGCGCATGTCGTTGCACCAGCTCGCCGCAGCTGTGTTGCTCCCGGGTTTCCACGGCACGACCGCACCGGACTGGCTGCTCAAGCGGGTCGCGGACGGGTTGGGCGGGGTGGTGCTGTTCGGCCGCAACGTCGTGGACGACGAGCAGGTCACGGCGCTCACGGCCGCGTTGCGCGGGGTGCGGCCGGACGTCGTGGTCGGCATCGACGAGGAGGGCGGCGACGTCACCCGCCTGGACGCCGGGCGCGGGTCGGAGGTGCCGGGCAACCACGCGCTGGGCGCGGCGGACGACCTGGCGCTGACCCGCGAGGTGGCGGCCTCGGTGGGGGCGCGGCTCGCGGCGTGCGGGGTGAGCCTGGACCTGGCGCCGTCGGCGGACCTGGTGCTGACTCTGCAGGACCCGGTGATCGGCGTGCGGTCGTTCGGGTCGGACCCGGTGAAGGCGGGCGCGCACGTGGCGGCGTTCGTCGAGGGCATGCAGGCCGTCGGCGTGGCCGCGTGCGCCAAGCACTTCCCCGGTCACGGCGCGTCCACTGTGGACTCGCACCTGGCCGTGCCGGTGCTGCCGCGCACGGAGGAGGAGCTGCGCGAGGTCGAGCTGGTGCCGTTCCGGGCGGCGGTGCAGGCTGGGGTGCGGTCGATCATGACCGGGCACCTCG
This sequence comes from Saccharothrix sp. NPDC042600, assembly GCF_040647305.1. Taxonomy (NCBI): domain Bacteria; kingdom Bacillati; phylum Actinomycetota; class Actinomycetes; order Pseudonocardiales; family Pseudonocardiaceae; genus Saccharothrix; species Saccharothrix sp. NPDC042600. The sequence continues at coordinate 4,907 of NZ_JBEZBW010000192.1, forward strand.
TGGTGCCGGCGTGGGGCGAGGCGCCCGCCACGCTCAACCCGCGCGCGGTGGCCGTGCTGCGCGACGAGCTGGGCTTCACCGGCGCGATCATCACCGACGGGCTGGACATGAAGGCCGTCGGCGGCGACCTGGCGGAGGGGTCCGTGCGGGCGCTGGCCGCCGGCGTGGACGCGCTGTGCCTGGGCGGTGAGCCGTTGGACGACGCGGGCATCCAGTGGCTGATCGACAGCATCGTGGCGGCCGTGGAGCGCGGCGAGCTGTCCCGGGAACGGCTGGCGGAGGCGGCGCGGCGCACGGCCGCGCTGGGCACCCCGCCGGCGGCCGTGGACGGGCACGACCCGGAGATCGGGCTGCGCGCGGCGCGGCGGGCCGTGGAGGTGACCGGGTCGTTGAAGCTGTCCGGGGCGCCGTTGGTGCTGGACCTGGCCGTCGAGCCGTCCATCGCCGTGGGCGACGTGCCGTGGGGCCTCGGGCCGTACCTGACCGAGCTGCTCCCGGGCACGACCACGTCGACCGCCCGCACCGCCGACGAGGTTGCGGCGGAGGCGGACGGGAGGACCATCGTGGTGGTGACGAGAGAGGCGCACCGCCACCCGTGGGCTCGCGACTTGGTGCTCTCGCTGGTTAGTATTGGTCTAGACCTAGTGCACGTCGAGACGGGCGTGCCGGGTCCCGACCTGGGCACCGCTGCCCGCGTGAACACCCACGGCGGTTCACGGGTGTGCCTGCGTGCCGCGGCAGAGCGCATCGCCGCCGGCTAAGAAAGGGCTCCGATGACCGACCACCAGCCCGGCAGGCACATGGCGGCCGAGATCGACCAGCAGCCCGCGATCTTCGCGGACCTGGTCGCCCGGCGCTCCGCCATCGCGGCCGTCGCCGACGCGATCCGCGCCCGTCAACCGCGCTTCGTGCTGCTCGCGGCACGCGGCTCGTCCGACCACGCGGCGCTGTACGCGAAGTACCTGACCGAGGTGCTGCTCCAGCTGCCCGCCGGTCTGGTGTCCCCGTCCACCACGACCCTCTACGGCGCGCAGCCCGACCTGCGCGACGTGCTCCTGGTGTCGGTCAGCCAGAGCGGCGGGTCCCCCGACCTGCTGGAGGTCACCGAGTCCGCGCGGGCGCGCGGCGCGCTGACCGTGGCGGTGACCAACACGGCCGACTCCCCGTTGAACGGCGCGGCGGAGCTGTCGGTGGACGTCGGCGCGGGCGTCGAGCAGGCCGTGGCGGCGACCAAGACGTACTCGGCGACCCTGCTCGCGCTGTACCTGCTGGTGGACGCCATCCGCGGCGGTAACGGCACGCACGCGGCGGCGCTGGGCGACCAGGCGGCGGCGGCCCTGGAGCTGTCGGCGGAAGCGGTCGCGGAGGCCGTGCGGCGCTACCGCTTCGTGGACCGCGTGCTGACCACCGGCCGCGGCTACTCCCTCCCGTCCGCCCTGGAGGCCGCCCTGAAGCTGGCCGAGACCAGCTACCTGGCGGCCAGGGCGTACTCGGGCGCGGACCTGCTGCACGGCCCGGTGGCGGCGGTGGACCCGGAGACGGCCGTGCTGGCGATCACCAGCGCGGGCCGTGGCGGTGACGCGCTGCACGACGTGCTGGACGCGGTCCACGGGCGGGGCGCGGACGTCGTGGCCGTGGGTTCGGCGGCGGACAAGGTCTCGGCGGCGCTGCGCATCCCGGTGCCGGAGACGGCCGAGGAGGTCGCGCCGATCCTGGAGATCCTGCCGGTGCAACGCCTGGCCCACGGCCTGGCCCTGGCCCGAGGCGGCGACCCGGACAGCCCCCGCGGCCTGAAAAAGGTCACCCGCACCCGCTGAGAGCGACTACAGACGCGCTGCGCCGCCCTTGATCCTCGGGCGCGCGCAGCGCGCTTGTCTTCAAGGGCGCGCGCAGCGCGCTTGTGTTCAGGGCGCGCGCAGCGCGCCTGCTTTTGGGCTTTTTCGTCCTCCCCGTATGGCCTGCCCGAAGGGCTACCACACTTTGGGTCGGGTGCAGCCGAAAATTTTGTGAGGGACGAGCAAAATTTTTAGCGGCACCCGGCCCAAAGTGTGGTTGGCTCCGCCAGGCCATACGGGGAGGACGGAAAAGCCCCCTCTTTTTCTTTTCCTCCCCCGGCGGCCTGCCCGCCGGCGAGGCTC
>NZ_JBEZBW010000193.1:0-6403 GCF_040647305.1 Saccharothrix sp. NPDC042600
GACCCCGGCGATCTGTGGTTGCCTCCGGCAGGCCGTGCGGGGGACGAACCGACGCCCTTCCACCCCCGGGGGCCTGCCGCGCGGCGAGCGCCGCTCTTCGCTCTTGCCCTTCGCTCTCGCCTTCGCTCTTCGCTCTCGCCTTCGCTCTTCGCTCTACGCCTTCGCTCCTCGCTCTTCGCTCTCGCTTCTCACTTCTCGCTTCTCGCTCTTGAAGCGCCTCAGCGCATATTGCGCTCGAACACGAGCCGCAGCCCCAACAGCGTCAGGTCGGGCACGTGGCTCTGGATCGTCGCCGACTCGGTCACCACGAGCGGCGCCAGCCCGCCGGTCGCGATCACCGCCACCGGCCCCGGCTCGCTGGCCTGCAGCTCGTCCACGATCCGCCGCACCAGCCCGTCCACCTGCCCGACGAACCCGTACACGATGCCCGACTGCAGGCACTCGACCGTGTTCTTCCCGATCACCGACCGGGGCCGCACCAGCTCGACCTTGCGCAGCTGCGCCGCCCGAGCCGCCAGCGCGTCCACCGAGATCTCGATGCCCGGCGCCAGCGCGCCGCCGAGGAACTCGCCCTTGGCGGAGATGACGTCCAGGTTGGTGGACGTGCCGAAGTCCACGACCACGCACGCCGTGCTGTGCAGGTGGTGGGCCGCCAGGGTGTTGATCACCCGGTCCGAGCCCACCTCCTTCGGGTTGTCCACCAGCAGCGGCACGCCGGTCCGCACGCCCGGCTCGACCAGCACCTTCGGCACCGCCGAGTAGTACCGGCCGAGCATCACGCGCAGCTCGCGAAGCACCGCCGGCACCGTGGACAGCGCCGAGATGCCGGTGATCTTGTCCGCGTACTCGCCGAGCAGGCCGCGCATGGTCAGGGCCAGCTCGTCGGCGGTCATGCGCGCGTCGGTGCGCATCCGCCAGTCGCGCACCAGCGCGGCTTTGTCGCCGGTGCCGTCGTAGAGACCGAGGACGATGTTGGTGTTGCCGACGTCGATGGCGAGCAGCACGCCCGTAGCTCCTAGTTCTCGGCCTCGAATCAGTTTTCGGCTTGGATCAGTTCTCGGCTTGGATCAACGCGTCCAACGCGGTCGCGTCCTCGGTCTCCGACACCGACTCCACTCCCGCACCCGCCACGCCCACACCCACACCGGCACCCGCACTCGCACCCCCCACAACAGCCCCCGCCAGGACCGCCCCGGACACCAGCCCGGACCCTTCGGGAGCATGCGCCGGGTCCGCGCCCAGGTCCACGACCTTGTTGTCCGCGTCCACGAACACGACCTTGGGCTGGTACGCGCGCGCCTCGGCGTCGTCCATCTGCCCGTACGCGATCAGGATGACCAGGTCACCCGGCTTGACCAGGTGCGCGGCGGCGCCGTTGATGCCGATGACGCCGGTGCCGCGCTCGCCGGGGATGACGTAGGTCTCCAGGCGCGCGCCGTTGGTGACGTCCACGATCGCGACCATCTCGCCGGGCAGCAGGTCGGCGGCCTCCATGAGGTCGAGGTCGACCGTCACCGAGCCCACGTAGTGCAGGTCGGCCTGGGTGACCGTGGCGCGGTGGATCTTCGACTTGAGCATCGTGCGCAGCATCGCGGTCCCTCTCACTCGTCGCCGGTGCCGAGCAGCACGGGGGCGTTGTCGATCAGGCGGGTCGTGCCCACGCGGGCGGCGACGAGCAGCCGGGCGTCGCCGTTCTCGGGGGCCGGGCCGAGGTCCGGCGCCCGCAGCTCCAGGTAGTCCACCGACACGCCGGGTTCGGCGGCCAGCACGTCGGAGGCGGCCTTCAGCACGGCGTCCGCGCCCTGCCCGCTGACGTGCGCGCCGGCCGTCAGCGCGGCCGACAGCGTGGTCGCGGCGAGCCGCTCCTCCTCCGACAGGTACCGGTTGCGGGAGGACAGGGCCAGCCCGTCGGCCTCGCGCACGGTCGGCACGCCCACCACCGCGACCGGGAAGTTCAGGTCGCGCGCCATGCGGTGGATCAACGTCAACTGCTGGTAGTCCTTCTCGCCGAACACCGCGTAGGTGGGCTCGACGATGTTGAACAGCTTGGACACCACGGTCAGCACGCCCGCGAAGTGACCGGGCCGGACCGCGCCTTCGAGCTCCTCGCCCAGGGGCCCAGGCGACACGGTGACCGTCGAGCCGGGCAGGTACATGTCCTCGGCGTTCGGCGCGAAGACCAGGCCCACGCCCTCCTCGCGGCACATCTCCAGGTCGGCCTCGAACGTGCGCGGGTAGCGGTCGAGGTCCTCGCCCGCCCCGAACTGGGTCGGGTTCACGAAGATCGACACCACGACCACGGTGTTCTGCATGACCTTGGCCTCGCGGATCAGCTTGCGGTGACCCGCGTGCAGCGCGCCCATGGTCGGCACCAGCGCGATGTTGCGCCCGGCGCCGCGCAGCGCGCGCACCACGCGCCGCAGCCGGTCGGGGTCGCGGTGCACCGTGACGTCGTTGGGCGAGTAGTCGTCCTTGGTGAGCGGCTTGGTCATGCGGGTTCAGTCCTCAAGGGTGGTGCGGACGTCGGTGGCGGCCTCGGGCTTGAGCAGCCCGGCCGCCTGTGCGCGGTCGGCGGTGCGGCGCGCGAGGGTTCGGTACGCGGCAAGGGTCCCAGGCGCCTGCTCGCCCAGGACGGCCAGGTGCTTGGCGACGGTGCCCGCGTCGCCGCGCGCGACCGGTCCGGTGAGGGCGCGGTCGCCGTGGCGCAGGACGTTGTCCAGGGCGGCGGAAAGCAGCGGGCCCAGCATCCGCTCGGCGTCGGCGATGCCCGCGGAGCGCAGCACGTCCGCGCAGTCGGCGACCAGCGTGATCAGGTGGTTCGCGCCGTGGGCGAGGGCCGCGTGGTAGAGCGGGCGGGCCGCCTCGGGGATGCGCACGGGTTCGGCGGCCATCTCCACGACCAGGGCCTCGCCGACGTTCCACGCGGCGTCGTCGCCGTCCGCGGCGGTCACGCCGACCGAGCAGGCGGTCATCCGCTCGACGTCCTCGGCGCGGCCGGTGAACGTCATGACCGGGTGCAGCGCCACGCACAGCGCGCCGACCTCGGCCGCGGGCGCGAGGACGCCGACGCCCTGCGCGCCGCTGGTGTGCACGACGATCTGCCCGGCGCGCAGCGACCCGGTGGCGACCAGGCCGCGGACCAGCCCGGCCAGCTCGTCGTCGGGGACGGCCAGCAGCACCAGGTCGGAGCCGGCGGCGACCTCGGGCGGGGGCAGGACGGGGACTTCGGGGAGCAGTTCCTCGGCGCGGGCCAGGGAGGCGCGCGACACCGCCGACACCGAGCCGACGACGTGGCCCGCCCGGGTCAGGGCGGCGCCCAGCACCGAGCCCACCCGGCCCGCGGAGATCACTCCGACAGCCAGCCGCGCGGGGCGGGGGGTCGCGTCCATGCGACGTACTCCGTTCGAGGCGTTCCAGTCCCGTGGTCGGGTACCGGACGACGGCCGCGAGCGTAATCCGCGTCCGCCGGACCGGGCGTCAACTGCGACGAACACCACCCGCGGCGTTGAGCGCGCCCGGTGCGTCCACAGCGGCCTGACGTGCGGCGATGAGCGCTTCGAGGAGCGCTGCGTGACGTTCGTCCGAGCCCGCCTCCGCCGTGCCGGAGGCCATCCGGTGGCGCAGGAACGCCAGTTCCGTCGCGGCCACCTGGTAGCCGGCGACGGCCCGCGCGGCCTGGTCGCCGACCTTGCGCCGCACCGCGCGCCGCCACCGCCGCCGGCCCTGGAGGCTGGCCAGCAGGGTGACCTCGCTGGAGGCGATCCACCGGTTGGCGGCCATCTCGGGCAGCTGCCCGGCGACGATGCGCTGCTCGCGGCGGCGCTGCCAGATCACCAGCCACACCATGGCGGCGAACACCGGCACCATGATCAGGAAGTACAGGTTGATGAACGTGGAGCCGGTGCCGACGGTGGTGGAGAAGTTCCACAGCGAGTGCAGGCCGGCCGCGCCCAGGTACCCGAGGAGCGGCGCGATCACCCGGACCCGCTTGTTGGTCGTCATGGCCGCGATGCCGATGCCGATGCCGGTCATCGACGTGAACAGCGGGTGTGCGAACGGCGAGAGCACGCCGCGCAGGATGAACAGCGCGATCACGCCGCTGGACAGGTCGCCGAACCCGGAGTCCACGAAGACGCGGGCGAAGTAGTAGATGTTCTCGGTGTAGGCGAACCCGGCGGCGGTGACGCCCGCGTAGACGATGCCGTCCACCACGCCGTCGAACTCCTCGCGCCGGCGCAGGAACAGCGCGATCACGAACGCGGCCTTGGTGGCCTCCTCGACGATCGGCGCGCCGATGACCGCGGCGAACGTGGACCCGTCGCCGCCGTTGAGCAGCTCGCCGAGCACGTGCGCGGTCTGGTTGAACACCAGCGAGGTGATCGTCGCGCCGCACGCGCCCCACGCGAAGGCCAGCAGCAGGATCTTCGCCGGTTCCGGCTCCCACCGGTCCACCCACAGGAACGCGCCGAGCACCGCCACGACCGGCAGCAGCGCGGCGACGGCGCCGACCAGGATCGGGGTGAGGCCGATCTTGCTGGTGCCCAGGCCGAGCAGCACCAGGCCGCACACGCCCAGGGCGATCAGGCCCACCACCGGCAGCAGGACGGTCCAGCGGCGCTGGTTCGCGCGCTTGCGGGCAGGGGAGGCGGTCACAGTGGGCAACCTTAAAGGGACACTTGACCGATGCGGGATTGGGAAGGGGCGTGGCGCGAGGCGCTGTACGGGCCGGAGGGCTTCTTCACCCGCGGTTCGGTGCCCGCCGACCACTTCCGGACGGCCCCGTTGATCGGCCCTGAGCTGGCCGAAGCGTTGCTGGTGCTCCTCGATCGGGTGGATTTCGCGCTGGGGCGGCCCGCGCGGGTGGATTTCGTCGACGTCGGGGCGGGCGGGGGCGAGCTGTCGGCGGCGGTGCGGGAGTCGGCGCCCGGGTCGCTCGGTGCTCGGCTGCACGTGACGGCGGTGGACGTGGGGCCGGCGCGCGAGCTGCCCGGGGTGGCGTGGGAACGGTCGTTGCCCGGTGCCGTGCAGGGGTTGCTGGTGGGTCATGAGTGGCTGGACGCGATCCCGTGCCCGGTGGTGTCGTGGCCGTGTGCCGACCCCTGGTTGGAGCGGTGGTGGCCGTTGCGGCCGGGGTGGCGGGCGGAGATCGGCGCGCCCCGGGACGCGGCGTGGGCGGACGCGGTGTCGCGGGTGCGCGGGGCGGCGTTGGCGATCGACTACGGGCACGTGCTGGCGGACCGGGCGGCGGGGCGGTACGCGGAGGGGACGTTCGCGGCTTACCGCGGTGGGCGGCGGGTGGAGCCGGTGTTCGACGGGTCTTGTGATTTGACCGCGCACGTGGCTTTGGACGCTTGTGCGGCTGCCGCCGGGGGTTCGTGGGTGTTGGTTTCGCAGCGTGACGCGTTGGCGGCGTTGGGGTTGAGCGGTGCGGTGGGTGGGGCGGGGATGGCGTGGCTGGAGTCGTTGGCCCGGTCGGGTCGGGTGGCGGAGTTGCGTGATCCGGCGGGGTTGGGTGCCTTCGGGTGGTTGCTGCACGGGGTGGGCGTGGCGGTGACGGACTTGCTGCCGCCTTTGCCGCCGTGGCGGCCGTGACCGGCTCTGTTCCGGTCTGCCCGGTCTGGTGGTCGGATTACCGCCGGCTTGCGGGGGTTCGCGGGCGGAAGGCTCCGGCGGTATGAGGATTCACGCGTTGCCCGAGGACGTGCTGGCGCGGGCGCGGGGTTGGGCGGGGACGGACGAGTTCCACGAGCTGCTGGAGTCACCCGGTGCGCCGCTGCGGTGCTGCCTGCGGAGAGCCGGGGTCGGCGAGCCGCTGGTGCTGTTCCGGTACACGCCGGGTGCGGGGAGGGGGCCGTACGAGGAGGTAGGGCCGGTGTTCGCGCACATGCTGCCGTGCGGGGGCTTGGAGTCGGCGGACGTGTTCCCGGAGGCGTTCGCGCACAGCCGGAGGTTGCTGCGCACGTACACGGCCGACGGGCGCATCCACGGCGGCGAGATCGCGGAACCGGAGGAGTTGAACGAGAGGATCGAAGAACTGTTGAACAATCCCAACATAGCGGAGGTCCAAATCCGCAGCGCCACCCACGGCTGCTACCTCTTCCACATCACCACCTGACCCCCACACACGAGCCCGCCCAGATCCGGGCCCACCAGCGAGGCTCGCGATGCCAGCGAAACCTGGACACGCGACACGCGACACGCCCGATCCGCCACCGCCAGGCCGCCGCCAGCCACTGCCAACCCCAACCCCCGACCTCACCGCCCCGCCCCCGCCGCAACCCGCCGCCACCACCGCCACGCACCGCCAGCCCTCCGACATACCGGCGGGTCGTCCGCCGACGTCGACGTGCTGCGCACCGCGCTGGTCCGCGGCGCGTTCGAGTACCAGGGCCAGAAGTGCTCC
>NZ_JBEZBW010000194.1:0-6226 GCF_040647305.1 Saccharothrix sp. NPDC042600
GCGCGGCTCGGCGCGGGCGGTCGGCGCGCAGCGGACGGCGCTGCGGGCGACGGCCCGGGCGGCGTCCAGCGCGCCGGTCACGTCGGCGTCCGGCGCGTAGCCCTCGCCCCGCACCACGGCCTCGCCGCCCGGCGTCCACACCCGGACCACCGACATCTCGTTGCGGGTCAACGTCCCCGTCTTGTCGGTGCAGATGAACGTGGTCGCGCCGAGGGTCTCCACGGACTCCAGCCGGCGCACGAGGGCGTTGCGGCGGGCCATCTCCTGCGCGGCCCGCGCCAGCGACAGCGTGACCGTCGGCAGCAGCCCTTCGGGCACCAGCGCCACGGTCACCCCGACCGCGAACAGGAACCCCCGCGTGGCGTCGAGCCCGAGCAGCAGCGCCACGCCGAAGAACGCCACACCCACCCCCGCCGCGATCAACCCGACCACGGTCACCACCCGGTGCAGCCGGCGCGCGAGCGGGCTGGTGGGCCGGTCGGCCCGGCGGGTCAGCTCGGCGATCCCGGCCAACCGGGTGCGGGCCCCGGTGGCGGTGACGGTCGCGACCGCTTCTCCTTCCACCACGTGGGTCCCGGCGCGCAGCGAGTCGCCCGGCTCCGGCCGCGCCGGCACGCTCTCCCCGGTCAGCATCGACTCGTCCACGGCCAGCCCGGCGGCCTGGACCACGACGGCGTCCGCGCACACCCGGTCACCGCCCTGGAGCAGCACCTCGTCGCCCACCACCAGGTCGGCGGCGTCCACCACGACGCGCACCCCGTCCCGCCGCACCGCCGCGCGCGAGGGCATGAGGTCGCGCAGCCGCTGCGCCGCCCGGTCGGCCCGGAACTCCTGCGCGAACGAGAAGCCGCCGTTGAGCAGCACGACCAGCACGATCGCCACGGACAGCTCGGGCATCCCGGCCACCAGCGCCAGGCCCGCGGCCACCCACAGCATGAGCGCGAAGAAGTGCACGAACTGCAGCAGCAGCACCACCAGCGGGTGCCGGCCGCGCTCGCGGGGCAGCACGTTCGGCCCGTCGGCCCGCAACCGCTGGGCGGCCTCGGCGGCGCTCAACCCGCCGCGCCGCACCACCGCGGCCGTCACCGACGCCGCCCGGTCCACAAGGGTTCCACCAGTGCCCACTCCCGCTCCCACGACCCGGCGCTCAACCACCCGCGCACGACGTGGACCACGAGCCACCCGAACGCGAGCAGACCCGCCAGGCCGCACCACAGCGCGAACGCCGCGACGGCCCCGCCGACCCGGGCGCCTTCGACGGTGAGCGGCGCGGGCCGGACGGCCCCGGTGTCGTCCACCCACACCCGGACCACCGTGCCGGCCCTCGCCCCGGCGCCGGTCAGGACCTCACCGCGCCGGGGTGTGCCGTCCGGCGCCGGCCACGACGCCAGGGCGACCGGCTGCTCCGCGGCGATCCCCCGCCCGGTCTCCGCGGTCGGCGGCGGCGGCGCGTCGGCGAGCAGCCGGGCCTCGACCGGGTGGCGGGTCCGGGCCTGCTCGGCCGCGGTCACCTTCCCGGACGCGTACACCTCGGACCCGACCGCCGCCGCGACCGGGACACCCAGCAACGCGACGACGACGGCGACCGCGAGCACGGCCCCCTCCACCCGGTCTCCCGGCCGCGCCACCCCGGACCGCGCCGGGAGCGCGTACCGCACCGCGCGCCTGATCACCGTGCTCATCGGGCTCACCTCCGGGACGGCAGCCCGGCCTCGGGGAACCGCACCCCGACGACCCCGGCCACCGCGCCCGCCAACACCTCGGCCACGTGCCGGTCCCGCTCGTCGTCCAGCGCGTCCACGATGGACACCTGCCCGTCCACCACCGACACCGTCCACCGGTGCGGGTCCGCGTACAGGCCCAGGCGGTGGCGGACCTCCGCCGCCAGCCGCCGGTCGTCGCGGGTGATGGCCCGCAGCATGTCCCGCCGGGTCACCACCCCCACCAGCCGCCGCCCGTCCACCACGGGCGCGCTGCGCACCGCGTGGTCGAGCATCCGCCGGGCCAGCTCCGCCAGGTCCGTGCCCGGGGTGGCCACGACCTCCGGCGCGGTCATCACGTCGGCGACGGTCTGGCGGGGCGCGGGCCGGGCGCGCCGGGGTTCGCCGTGCACCAGCGAGCGCGGGTCCAGCGGCAGCCGGTCGCGCAGCACGTCGGCCTCGGTCACCACCCCGACCAGCACACCCGCGCCGTCCACCACCGGCAGCATGGTGAAACCCTTGGCGGCCAACAACACCCCGGCCTCCCGGGCGGCCGTCCCGGGCCGGACGGTGACCACGTCCCGGGTCATGACGTCCCCGGTCCTCATCGCACGCCCTCCCCGCTCTCCGCGGCGACCTCGCGACGCTCCGGCTCGGCGGGCGGGGGCAGCACCACGACCGGCGCGGACGAGTGCCGCACGCAGTGCGCGGTGGTGCTGCCCAGCACGATCCGGCGCAGCCCGCCGCCGGTGTGCGCGGCCACCACCAGCAGCGCCGCGCCGCGCGCCCGCTCCTCCAGCACCTCCGCGGCCGACCCGCGCGCGCACATGCGGAAGATCTGCGGGAACTCCGTGCGGCCCACCGCCACCGTGCGCAGCGCGTGCTCCACGGTCGCCTCCGACCGGCCGCGCGCCTCCTGCTCGGAGGTCATCGCCCAGTCCGCCAACGGCTCGTAGTTCCACGCGTTGACCACGTGCAGCGGAGCACCCCGCAGCACGGCCTCGTCCATGGCCCACGACAACGCGCGCACGCCCGCCGCCGTCCCGTCGACGCCCACCACGATCGCACCTGTGCTCACGACTCCACCTCGCTCGTCTCGATGTCCTGCCCCGGCGCCCACCGGGGCTCCGGGTCGCGCAACCGGCGCAGGAACGGGTCCACGGCCCGCGCCGGCGCGACGCGCACCCGCGCGTCCACCGCCAGCACCCGGTCCCCGTCCAGCACCAGGGGGTTCAGGTCGAGCTCGACGACCTCCGGCACCAGCTCGGCGAGCCGGCCGACGCGCAGCAGCACGTCGCGCACCGGTCCCGCCGGGTGCTCGCGGAACACCTTCGGCGCGGCGCGGAAGCCGTGCAGCAGCTCGTCGGCGTCGGCGGCGCTCAACGGGGCCAGCGCGGCGGCCCGGTCGTCGAGCAGGTCGGTGTCCACGCCGCCCAGGCCGGTCACCACCAGCGGCCCGAACCGCGCGTCGCTGACCACGCCGACCAGCAGCTCCCGGCCGGGCGCGCCCATCGGCTGCACGAACACGCCGTCGAGCCGGTCCCCGAACCGCCCGGCCAACGTCGCGAACGCCTCCCGCACCGCGTCCGGGCCCGCCACGTCCAGCAGCACCCCGCCACCCCGGCTCTTGTGCAGCAGGTCGCGCGCGACGGCTTTCACCGCCACCGGACCGCCGAAGGCGTCCTGGGCCCGCACGGCGGTTTCGACGTCGGCGGCCAGGACACCGCCCAGCACCGGCACGCCGAACGCCCGCAGCAGCCGCACGGCCTGGTCGGGGTCCAGCCAGCCGCCCTCCGGTCGGGCGGCGACGACGGCCCGCGCGGTGGCCAGGTCGAGGTCGGGCAGCTCGACGGGGTCGTGGTCGGCGCGCAGCCACCGGCCGCGTTCGACCAGCGCCGCCAGCGCGGCGGCGGCGCGGGCGGGCTCGGCGTAGCAGGCCGTCCCGCCGGACACCAGGCGCACCGGCCGGTCCTGGTCGGTGCTCACCGCGAGCAACGGCTTGGCGGTGCGGTGGACACCGGACTTCGGGTCGCCCAGCGCGGTGGGCACGGTGACCGCGATGACCGCGTCCACGGCCGGGTCGGCGGCGACCAGGTCCAGGCACCGGGCGAAGGTCTCGTCGTCCACCACCGCGGTCGTGTCGACCGGGTTGTGCACGCTCGCCGGGCCGGGCAGCAGCGCCCGCAGCGCCCCGGTGGTCCGGGTGCCCAGCTCGGCCAGCGAAAGTCCGTTGTGGACGCACGCGTCCGCCGCCAGCACGCCGAGGCCGCCGGCGTTGCCCACCACGGCGACCGACCGCCCGGTGGGCAGCGGGGTGGCGTGCAGCGCGGCCAGCACCTCGACCAGTTCGGTCACGCCGTCCACCGCGATCACGCCGGCCTGGCGGAACAGGGCGTCGCGGGTCACCGCCGGGGTGGCGGTGGCAGCGGTGTGGGACGCGGCGGCCCGCTGCCCGGCCTCGCTGCTCGCCGCCCGCAGGGCCACCACGGGCTTGCGGCGCGCGACCCGGCGGGCCAGCCGGGCGAACTTGCGCGGGTTGCCGAACGACTCCAGGTACAGCACGACCGCGCGCGTGTGCGTGTCGCGTTCCCACCACAGCAGCAGGTCGTTGCCGCTCACGTCGTACTTGTCGCCGGTGGAGACCAGGTCCGAGACGCCGAGCCCGAGCCGCCCCAACGCCTCCAGCACCGCGATCGCGATGCCGCCGGACTGGGTGGCCACGCCGATCCCGCCCGACACGACGGGGTCGCGCATGAACGTCGCGTTCAGCCGCACGTCGGGGTCGCCACTGGCCACGCCGACGCAGTTCGGCCCGACCAGGCGCATCCCGTGACGGCGCACGGCGGCCATCAACGCCCGCGCGTCCACGCCGGAGGTGATCACCACCAGCGCCTTGACCCCGGTGCGCCCGCAGTCCTCGGCGACCTGCGGCACGGCGTGCGCGGGCACGCACACCACCGCCAGCTCCGGAGCGTCGGGGATGTCGGCCACCGACCGGAAGCACGGCACGCCCGCGATCTCCCGCGCGTGCGGGTTGACCGCGCACAGGTCGCCGTCGTACCCGCCGTCGCGCAGGTTGCGCAGCACGGCGTGACCGACGGAGTTGCGGGAGCGGCCCGCCCCGACCACGACGACCGAGGCCGGTTCGAGCACCGACCGCAGGCTCGCCACCTCCGCCGCCCGCTCGCGGTCCGCGACCGCCTCCAGGTAGCCCTCGTCGGCCTCCAGCCCGAGGTCCACGTGCACCACGTCGCTGTCCGAAGTGGACGTGAACACCAGCCCGAGGTCGGTGAACACGCGCAGCATCCGGGCGTTGACCGGCAGGACGTCGGCCACGAAGCGCCGCACGCCCCGCCGCTTGGCCAGCGACACCAGGTGCTCCAGCAGCAGCGTCCCGACGCCGTGCGACTGGCGTTCGTGCGCGACGACCAGCGCCACCTCGGCGGTGTCGCCGTGCTCGACCACGTAACTGGCCGCGCCGACCAGGTCGTCGCCGCTGAACGCGCCCAGCACCACGTGCCGGGGGCGGGCGGGCGAGGTGAGCCGGTCGACGAACTCGTCCAGCCCGCGCGGCGAGGCGCTGAAGAAGCGCAGGTAGCGGTCCTCCAGCGGCAGGCCGCGGTGCAGGGCGCGCAGCGCGTCGGCGTCGGCGGGGCCCAGTTCGCGCACGACGACGACCCGGCCGTCGGCCAGCAGCGCGCGTTCGCCGACCGGCGCGCTCACAGCAGCGGTCCCGGGGTGACGACGGGCTCGGGCTCCGGGCGCCGCTCTTCCGGGTGGCGCAGCACGACCACCGGGCACTTCGCGTGGTGGACGCAGTAGGAGCCGACCGACCCGAGCAGCACCTCCCGGATCGGGCCGACGCCCCGGCTGCCGACCACGAGCAGCGCGGCGTGCTCGGACGCCTTCACCAGCACGTCCCGCGCGTCGCCCTCGACCAGGGCCGGCCGCACCTCGACGTCGGTCTCGACGTCGCCGACCACCTCGTCCAGCACCGCCCGGTGCCCGTCGCGCAACACCGCGGTGTCCATCGCGGCGGCCACCGACGCCGACAGCGGCCCGATCACCAGGGCGTGGTCGACGTGCCAGGCGTGGATCACCTCGACGGCACAGCCCCGCCGCTCCCCCTCCTCCACGGCCCACCGGAACGCGGCCCGGCTCGCGGGCGACCCGTCCACACCGACGACGACTGTCTGGTCCATCTCTCCTCCTCGATCGCTGACCCCAGCCTCGCGGCGCGCGGTCGCGCCGGTCAGTGGCCGCGGTCCCGACCACCCAGGGACCTTGGACCTACCAGGCCACCCCGACCCCGACGACCGCGACCACGGGCGCGAGCCAAGCCGCCAGGCGCGCCGCGAACCCCGGTCCACCGGCCACCAGCGCGAGCACCAGCCTCACCGCCGTGTTGGCCGCCGGCACCGCGCCGCACGCCAGCCCCGCCGTCGCGACCGGGATCGCCGCCGGGGCCGGCGAGGCCTCCGCGACCGCCTCGTCGTCCGACGCCGGCGGCAGCCGCCGGGTCAACC
>NZ_JBEZBW010000195.1:0-6038 GCF_040647305.1 Saccharothrix sp. NPDC042600
CCGGCCCGCCCGGCACGCCCCGCTCGCCCCCGGCCCGACCGGCTCGACTCGTCCCGGCCTGGCCCACCCCACCCCGGCCCGCCCCGCTCGGCCCGCCCCACCCCGCCCGCCCAGCTCGACTCGGCCCGGCCTGGCTCGACCCGGCTCGGCCCGGCTCGGCCCGGCTCGGCCCGGCTCGGCTCGGCCCGGCTCGGCCCGGCTCGACTCGGCCCGCCAAAGCGCCAGCCCTCCGGACCGACCGCTTGACTCGCCACACAGTGTGAGTGTTTAATCATTCACACCTCCCCCTCAACCAGCCGCTCGCGCCTGGTCACGGCGGGAAGTGTGATTGACTGACCACACACTAGGAGAGCTGATGCGTGCCCTCGAAGTCGTTCTGCCCGGGACCGTCGAACCGGACGGGCTGGAGCTGCGCCACCGCGACCTGCCCTCCCCCGCCGCCGGGCAGGTCGTGGTGCGGGTCGAGGCGAGTGGGGTGTCGTTCGCCGAGCAGCAGATGCGGCGGGGCAAGTACTACGACCAGCCGCCGTTCCCGTTCGTGCCCGGGTACGACCTCGTCGGCACCGTCGTCCGAACCGGGCCGGGCACCGAAGAGCTCGCCGGCGGTCGGTTCGCCGCCTTGACCAAGGTCGGTGGTTGGGCCGATCACGTGGTGCTCGACGCCGCCGACCTCGTGCCCGTCCCCGACGGCGTGGACCCGGCCGAAGCCGAGTCGTTCGTGGTCAACGGGATCACGGCTTGGCGGATGCTGCACCACGTCGCGCGCGTCCGAAAAGGACACACCATCCTCGTCCACGGCGCCAACGGCGGCGTCGGCTCGACCCTCGTCCAGCTCGCGCGCCTGGCCGGGGCCACCGTCATCGGCACCGCCTCGCCCCGCCACCACGACGCCGTCCGCGACCTCGGCGCGATCCCGGTCGACTACCGCGAACCCGACCTCGCCGCGCACATCAAGACCCTCGCACCCGGTGGCGTGCACGCGGTGTTCGACCACGTCGGCGGGCCCGGCATCGTCGACTCCTACCGGCTGCTCGCCCCGCGCGGCACGCTCGTCGCCTACGGCACGGCGTCCACCCGCGACGAAGCGGGCTCGGCACGCCTGCCGGTGCTCAAGCTGTTCGCCCGCCTGCTCCTGTGGAACGCCCTGCCCAACGGCCACCGCGCCACGTTCTTCAACATCTGGGCGGGCAAGCGCCGCAAGGCCGCCTTCCGCGCGGCCCTGCGGCGTGACCTCTCCGAAGTGTTCGGCTTGCTGGCGCAGGGGAAGCTGCGCGCCCAGGTCGCGGCGCGCGTGCCGCTGGACGAGGTCGCCCGCGCGGTCGCGCTCGCCGAGTCCGGCACGGTCACCGGGAAGGTCGTGCTCGTTCCCCCTACCGGCACCACGCCGTGACGGTGGCCTCGAAGTCCGGGAACTCGCGGCGCACGTCGGCCAGCACGTCCACCCCGGACTGCCGCCGGTCGGCCGCGAACTTCTCCGCGACGTCCCGCAGCTCCTCGTTCGGGTTCGGGTCGGCGTCGGCGTACTCGACGACCTCCATCGGCCCGAGCCCGTCGGCCAGCAACCACAGGAACGCGGCCAGGTCCCGCGCGACGACGCCCACCGCGCCCTCGGACCCGAAGAACACCACCGGCTGGTCGACCAGGTCGGCACCCTCGCGGACGGTCCAGAACATGGCCAGCCCGCCGGTGCCGTCCTGCCCGAACACGCGGAACTCGGACCCGTCCAGCTCCTGGTTGCCGGTCCAGGACCGGATCCACGACCGGGTGTCCTCGGCGGAGGAGAACTCGGTGTACGGCTCGAAGTCGATGCCGTCGTCGTAGTCGAAGGCGCACTCCGCCACGGCGGCGAGGGCGGGTGGGAACCGGCGGTCTTCCGTCACCGGGGAAGGTTAACCGCCCGCGCCGCCGCCGCCCGCGATCAGGTGCCGAACGCGCGGACCACGGCGGCCATGTCCTCGGCGCCCCGGTGGTCGGCGGCGACGCGGTACTGCTCGTGCAGCGCCCGCATCAGCCGGTCGTCGGTGCCCGCCGCGCGCATGGCCTCCATGATCAGGTCCGCGTCCTTCACCGCGCCGTCGATGCCGAACGACGGCGTGAAGTCGCCGGCGATCATCGCCCGACCCTTCGCCTGCGCGTAACCGCTGTCGGTCGGACCGCCCGCGATGACGTCCAGGAACGCCTCCGGCGCCAACCCCAACCCGCGCGTCAACGCCACGGCCTGCGCGGTCGCCGCCGTGATCGACAGGACCCACGAGTTGGCCGCCAGCTTGAGCCGGTGGCCGTCGCCGGGCCGCTCCCCCGCCCACACCGTCCGCGACCCGATCGCCTCGAACACCGGCGCGACCCGGTCCCGCACCTCCCGCGGCCCGGCCGCCAGCACGGTCAGCTTGCCCTCCTCGGCGGGCTTGCGGGTGCCCAGCACCGGCGCGTCCACGAACGGCGTCGAGCCGGCCAGCTCCACCAGCCGCTCGGTGCCCTCCAGGCCGACCGTGCCCGACTGCACCCACACCGCGCCGCCCAGGTCCAGCCCGCGCACCACCTCGGCCGTCGAGTCGGCGTCGAACAGCACGGTCAGCACGACGTCCACGCCCGCCACCGCCTCCGCCGGCGTGTCGGCGACCCGCGCGCCGTCCTCCCCCAGCGGCCGGGCCTTGTCGGCGCTGCGGTTCCACACCGCCACGTCCAACCCCGCCCGCAGGAGGCTGCGCGCCATGCCCGCGCCCATGATCCCCGTGCCCAGCACCGCCACAGACTTCGTCACCGTGGAAACCCCAATCCCTTGTCCGGCAACGACGAATCTGCCATCAGGACACGGAACCCGCATCTTTCGCAGGTGCGGGGGCGTGCGCCCGGGTGAACAGCCAACCCGCCACGGCCGCGATCGGGAACATGATCACCCCGTACACCGCCGCGGGCACGGCCAGCCGCTCGCTGCCCATCACGGTCACCGCGATGGTGATCGCCAGCGTGCTGTTGTGGATGCCGACCTCGAACGCCGACGCCACCGCCTGCCGGGAGGACACCCGCGCCAGCCGCGGCAGGAAGTACCCCGCGGTCAGGCTGCCCGCGCAGAACAGCGCCGCGATCAGGCCCACGTCCGCGAGGTAGCCGCCCAGGTTCTCCCGCTCGGCCAGCAGCGCGCCCGCGATCACCGCGACCAGCACCACGGCCGACACGATCCGCACCGGCCGGTCGGCGCGGTCGGCGAACGCGGGTGACCAGCGGCGCACCAGCATGCCCAGCACGACCGGGACCAGCACGATCGCGAACACCTGCGCGACCTTGCCGAACTCCAGCCCCACCGAACCGTCGCCCACCGGCGGTGCGTACACCGCCAGCGCCAGGTTCACCACGACCGGCAGGGTCAGCACGGCGAGCACCGAGTTGACCGCGGTGAGCGTGATGTTGAGCGCCACGTCGCCGCGGAACAGGTGGCTGAACAGGTTGGCCGTGGTGCCGCCGGGCGAGGCCGCGAGCAGCAGCATCCCGACCGCGAGCACCGGGTCCAGGTCGAACACCGACACCAGCCCGAAGCACAGCGCCGGCAGCAGCACCAACTGGGTCGCCAGCGCCACCGCGACGGCCCGCGGTTCGCGCAGCACGCGGGCGAAGTCGGCGACGGTGAGCGACAGGCCCAGGCCGAACATCACCACCGCGAGCGCGACGGGGAGTCCGACACTCGTCAACGCAGTGCCCATCTGAACCACCTTTCCGGCAGCGAGTGGGCGAATCCTCCTCCATGTCCGGTCCGCCGAACAGTGGTCGTTACCGAACAGCCGTCAACGGCCGCACGGTCGATGGCCGCACGGTCAATGGCCGCAGTGGCACGCCCCGGGCGGGCAGTGGGCGCACCCGGACAGGTCGGGCACGTCCAGGGTCGGGTTGCGGTCGTGGAAGCCCACCGGGCGGAACAGGAAGCCGCTGTAGTCCACCGGCATCACCGGCCAGTCCTCCGGCCGCGGCAGGTGGGTCGGGCCGAACACGTGCCAGAGCACCACGTCCTCGTCCACCAGCGGCCGGTCCTGGGCGCTCCACCGGGGCAGACCGCCGCCGCCCGGGTGCTGGTTCGGGTACTCCCCCGCCGGGTAGCGCTCGTCCTCGTGGAACCGCGTCACCCACAGGTGCTTGGACGCGAACGCCGCCCGCGCCGCGACCGTGGCGTCCGGCTGGGCCAGCAGCACCGGACCCGGCCTCGGCACCAACTGGTAGGAGCGGCGTTGACCGAGGCGGTTCTCCGCGGTGCCGCGCACCAGCCACGTCCGGCCGCGCAGCGGGTCGGCCAGGCGGGCCGCCGCGGACTCGCGGTCCAGGACGGTGGTCTCGGTGGTGAACGCGTTGCCGCGCGGGTTGTCCGGGCCGGTCGGGACGCCGACGAAGTCGACCTCCTCGACGGTGTTGCGCGGCCCGGCCACCTCGGTGTCCAGCCGCGCGCAGAACAGGTGCTGGTGCACGGGAGCCACGAGACCGGGCGCGACCAGCTCCCCGAACGGCCCGGCCGAGCCCGCCCCGCAGAACACGACGCCGGTGGCCTTGGCCTCCAGCTCGATCGTCCCGTCGAGGTAGAAGTACCAGAAGAAGCCGTAGTCGTAGTTGCCGATCGTGCTGAAGAACGACACCACCAGCCGCCGCGACCGCCGCACGTCCGACGCCCCGGTGAGGATGTTGGTGTGCTTCCACAGCACCCCGTAGTCCTCCTCGTGCATGCAGATGGCCTGCGGGATGGACACCGGGTGGCCGTGGTCGTCGGCCAGGACGGCGTCGAGGTAGTGGATCACGCCCAGGCAGTCGCAGCCCAGCCGCAGCGAGTTGGCGTTCTTGCCCAGCAGGTACTCGCCCGCGTCGAAGTAGCTGATCCAGTTGCGCCACGGCTCGGGGTCGCCGTACGGGACGACCATCTCGGCCACCGACGCCCGGTAGACCACGGGGTCGCCGCCGAACGCGATCCGGTGCAGCGTCAGGCCTTCGCGGGCGTTGAACCCGATCCGGAACGTCCAGCCCTCCCAGGTGACCTCGCTGCCGGAGACGGTGAAGCTCACGCCCTCGGGCTGGGTGATGGAGATCGGCTTGAGCGTCGTGCGCGGCTCGACCCCGGTGTAGTTGCCGTGCTCGACGGGCACCGGCACGTCACCGGAGTCGGTCACCGCGAGCACCTCGCCCGCGATCAGGTCCACCTCGCACAGCAGCCCCTCGACGGGGTGCGCCCACGGGCTGTCGTCCACGTGGTCGCGCAGGAACGTCAACGCCCGCAGAACCCGACGACCACGCAGCAGCGGCTCGTCGAAGTGCCCCGGCGACAGCGGAGCGACGAACGCCAACGACCAGTCCTCGATCCCGCGCCGCCGCATCGCGGCCTGCCACCGAGGGTCGGCGCGAACCAACTCGGCGCTGCGGTCGTACTCCTCGAACAGCACGGCCGGCTGCCCGTGCTTCTCCGGGTCCAACGGCCGGTAGGACTCCTCCACCCCCGCCGTCACGTCCACCACGGCCTCGGCCACCGCGCCGGTGGCGGTGTCCAGCAGCACCGCCCGCACCCGCCGCGACACCGGCAACCCCAGCCGCACGGCGTCCTTGGGCGGTTCGACCGGCAGCACGCTGGGAAACCGGGTCGCGGCACCAACCCGCCCGGCGGCGACGAGCACGGCGCGCACCCGGGCGATCTCGGCCGCGGTCAAGGGGTCGAGGGGGTGTGTGGTCATGGTCCCGAGTATTCGAAGCGGCGGTCGCGCGGTCTTGCGTTGCCGTGTACCGGAGTTGCGTATCAGCGCACAGCACCACGGGCGCGCAGCGCCATGCCCTTCGGGCGCGCAGCGCCATGCCCTTCGGGCGCGCAGCGCCATGCCCTTCGGGCGCGCAGCGCCATGCCCTTCGGGCGCGCAGCGCCCTGCTTTTGGGCTTTTCCGTCCTCCCCGTATGGCCTGCCCGAAGGGCTACCACACTTTTGGTCGGGTGCAGCCGAAAATTTTGTGAGGGACGAGCAAAATTTTTAGCGGCACCCGGCCAAAAGTGTGGTTGGCTCCGCCAGGCCATACGGGGAGGAC
>NZ_JBEZBW010000196.1:0-5962 GCF_040647305.1 Saccharothrix sp. NPDC042600
GGGAAATCTGTGGTAGCCCTTCGGGCGGGCCATACGGAGATGACACAAGCAAGAAGCCCGGCTTGGGTTGTGTCCCCTCCGGTGGACTGCCCGCTGGCGGCTTTGCCGCCTGGGGGGTTGTGTTTTGCGTGGCGAACCGGGACGGTGACTGGCCCACCGTCCCGGTTCGTGCCGCCGGTTACTGCGTCGGCGGCGGGAACTGGCCGGGGCGCGGTTGGGGCTGGACCGGTGCCCCGGCCGGAGGAGTGGGCATGTTCTGGGTCGGCATGTTCTGGGTCGGCGCGCTCTGGGGCGAGGCGCCGGTGCGGGTCGTCGCGTGGGCCGGGGTTTCGGTCGGGCGCGGGACCTGCTGGGTGGGGGCGTCCTGGGTGCGGCGGACGTCCTCGCGGCCTCGCTGGTAGGCCTCGGCCTGGGCCTTCGCCTGCGGGACCTCGTTCTCCGCCTTGGTCAGCCAGCCTTCCCAGCGCTGCTGCATGGGCTTGACCAGGCCGCCGCCGACGCCGACGACCGCGATGCCGCCGACGGTCGCCAGGAGTGTGATCAGGATCGGCATGGTCACCGTGGTCGCGATGCCCATCTGGTTCAGGGCCGCGATCACGCCGAGACCAATGATGAACCACGACGCGACGTTGGCCACCATCCGCCCGTACGACAGACCGCCCAGCGCGCGCGACACGAGGTCCTTCACCGCGCGGGCGATGGCCGCCGCCACCACGATGATCACGATCGCGACGATCGCCCGCGGCAGCCAGGCCACGATCTCGGTCAGCAGGTTGCTCACCGGGTTCGACCCGAACAGGCCGAACGCGATCTGCAGGGCGATCAGCAGCACCGCGTAGTACACGATCTGCGCCACGAGGCCGGAGGCGTCGAACCGGGTCCGGGACAGGGCGTCACCGATGCCGCCGCGCTGCACGGCGCGGTCGAAGTGGACGCGTTCCAGCACCTTGTTGACGGCGGTGCGGAGCAGGCGGGCGACGATCCACCCGATCAGCAGCACCAGCAGGAACCCGACCAGCTTCGGCAGGAACGTCACCACGGAGCGCAAGGCGTCACCGGTGGCCTCACCGATGCCTTGGGCCTGCGCCGTCTGCACGGCGAGCAGGGCGTTCATCGTTTCGACCTCCTCGGGGGAGTGGTTCGTCTCACCGAACCGGTTACCCGAGGTGGTCGGTTCAAACCCCTGGTAGTCCCACCTGCCGCTGCCGCTCGACGTGCACCACGCCGGGCACCCGGCGCAGCGCGAACACGCCCTCGGCGGGCACCGTCCCGGTCACCACGCCGAGCGCGGCCAGCACGCCCTCGACCGCCATCCCGGCCCGTTCGAGGGCCGGGACGACGGTCGCCAGGTCCGCGTCGTCGGCGACGGTGACCGCGACGGGCACCACGTCAGGGCGCCTGCACGAGACCCGCGCCGACGTCGGTGGAGGGCAGCGGGAGCCGCCGGGCCGACTGCATCAGGCGCGCCCACAGCTCCCAGCCGCGCGCGTTGTGGTGCTGGGCCATGAGCGCGGCCACGCCCGCCACGTGCGGGGTCGCCATGCTGGTGCCCTGGATGCGCTTGTGCAGGGTGTCCCCGGACTTGCCGTTCCAGCTGGAGTACACGTTCACGCCGGGCGCGACCACGTCGACCTGGCCGACCGTGTCCACCGTGCCGCACGAGAAGAACGCCATCGCGCGCTGGTCGTCGATCGCGCCGACGGCCAGGATGGACGGGCAGTTCGCCGGGTGGCCGACGGGGGCGATCTTGGCCGGCCGACGGCTCTCGTTGCCGGCGGCGGCGACGATGAGCGTGCCCTTGCCCAGGGCGCGCTGGCCGACGGTCTCGTAGACCTGGGAGTGCGGCGTGCCGGGGCGGACCGCGGAGCCCAGGGACATGGAGATGACGGCGCACCCGTTGGCGAGCGCCCACTCGATGCCGGCGAGGATGCCGCCGTCGGAGCCGAAGCCCGCGTTGGACAGCACCTTGCCCGCGTAGATGTCGGCCTCGTAGGCCACGCCGTAGCCCGGCCCGCCGGACGCGGGCTTGCGCGGACCGGCGGCGGAGCCGATGCAGTGCGTGCCGTGGCCGTGCGCGTCGTCCACCGTCTCGCCGGTGATGAACGACTGGGTGAGCACGGTGCGGCCGGCGAAGTCCGGGTGGTCCACGGTGAACCCGGTGTCCAGGACGGCCAGCCGGACGCCCCGGCCGGTCGCGGTGCTGATGTTCGCGCCGACGGCCTGCAGGCCCCACGTGAACACGGACTCGTCCACGGCGGCTGCCACGTCGTCCTGCGCGGGCGCGGTGAGCGCCTGCACGACGCGCTCGGGTTCGACCAGCGCGATCGGTCCCGGCGCCTCGGCCGCCGCGGCCAGCGCGTTCACCTGGTCGGGTTGCGCGTTGACCACGGCGACGCCGAGGCCCGCGTAGATGACGCCGTCCACGGTCTGCAACGACTCGGCGGTGGCGCCCTCCAGCGTGCTCGCGGTGCGGATGCCGGCCACGGTCGACAGTTCCCGGGCGCCCGCGGCGACCGACCCGTCCTGGAGCAGGACGAGGTAGCGGCCGGTCGTGGTGTCGGTCGGTTCTGGCATGACGACCCCCTTGGGGTTGGGCAGTCAGGTGTAACCCCGCGACGCGCTCGGGCTCAAGCGGCCGTTCGTGGGTGCTTATGCCATACGGGAGAACCGATGTCGGAATGAGATACAGATCAGGCCGCGGCCGGTTCCGTACCACGCTTTCGGGTGAATTTCGCGAGCGGTTCGACCACGCGTGCCGCGACCGGTCCGAGAACCGCCATCAACAACACGTACGCCGTCGCCAAGGCCGCCAGCTCGCCGTCCACGCCGCCCGACGCGACCGCCAGCGAGGCGATGACGATCGAGAACTCACCCCGTGCGACCAGCGCCGCACCCGCGCGGGCGCGGCCCAGCCGGCCGATGCCCTGCCGCTGGGCGGCCCACCACCCGGTGGCCACCTTGGTCACCGTCGTGACGACCGCCAGGATGATCGCCAATGCCAATACGGGTGGAATCGATGCCGGGTCGGTGTTGAGTCCGAAGACGACGAAGAACATCGCCGCGAAAAGATCACGCAGCGGTTCCAGCATTCGCGTGGCGTTCTCCGCCGTGGAACCGGAGATCGCGATCCCGAGCAGGAACGCGCCGACCGCCGCCGACACCTGCAACTGCGCCGCCACGCCCGCCACGAGCAGCGCCGCGCCGAGCACCTTGAGCAGGAACACCTCGGGGTCGGGGCTGTCCACCAGCGCCGACACGTACTTGCCGAACTTCAGCGCCACGACCAGCACGACCGTGATGGCCAGCAGCGAGATGCCGACCGCCGTCAGCCCGCCCAGGAAGCTCACGCCGGCCAGCACGGCGGTCAGGATCGGCAGGTAGACCGCCATCGCCAGGTCCTCGAAGACCAGCACGGACAGCACGACCGGCGTCTCCCGGTTGCCCAGCCGGCCCAGGTCGCCGAGCACCTTGGCGATGATCCCGGAGGAGGAGATGTAGGTGACGCCCGCCATCGCCAGCGCGCCCACCGGTCCCCAGCCGAGGATGAGCGCCGCGATGGCGCCGGGAGCCGCGTTGAGCACGATGTCCACGACACCGGCCATCCACGACCGCTTGAGCCCGGTCATCAGCTCCGCCGCGGAGTACTCCAGGCCGAGCAGGAGCAGCAGGAGGATGACGCCGATCTCGCTCGCGATGTGCGTGAAGTCCTCGATGCCGTGCAGCGGCACGAGCCCGCCCTGGCCGAACGCCAGGCCGCCGATCAGGTAGAGGGGGATCGGCGAGATGCCGATCCGCCAGGCCATCTTGCCGAGGAGACCGAGTCCGAAGAAGACGGCGCCGAGCTGGACCAGGGCGATCGCTGTGTTGTGCAAGTTGTCCTCAGCCGTCCAGGATGTCCGCTGTCTTGGCCAGGCCGTCGGTCGTGCCCACCACGACCACCAGGTCCCCGCCCGCGAACACGAAGTCCGGGCGCGGCGACGGGTGCACCGAGCCGGCGCGCACCACGGCCACGATGGACGAGCCGGTGCGGGTGCGCAGCTCGGTCTCGCCGAGCGTGCGGCCGTCGAAGGTCGAGCCGGGGACGACCGGGAACTGCCTGGTGGAGATGCCCGCGACGTCGCGGTGCTGCTCCTCCAGGTGCGCGACCAGCTGCGGCGCGCCGAGCAGGCCCGCGAGGGTGCCCGCCTCCGCCGGGGTCAGCGCGATGGACGCGGAACAGTCGTCGGGGTCGTCCTTGCTGGACACGATCAGCTCGAACTTGCCGTCGCGGTGGGTGATGACGCCGATCCGGCGTCCCGCGCGGATCATGAAGTCCTGGCGGGTACCGATTCCCGGCAAGGGCGTGACCTCGACGTTCATGAGATCGATAGTAGTCGGTATGGGTGATCGGGTACGGGCCGTGCGCAGCGGCTGGGTGGTGCGGGACCGGGTGCCGGGACCGGACGTGGACGAGTTCGCCGAGCCGGAGCGGGTGGTGGAGGCGTTGGCGGGGTCGCGCGGCGGGACGCTGCTGGCCGTGCAGCACCCGCACCGCACGCCGGCGGCGCTGGCGGCCGGGTTGAGCCTGGTCGACGCCCTGCCGAGCGCGCGCGTGGAGCTGGCCCACCTGTGCCGCACGGCGTACCGGCGGGTGCACGACGTCGTCGCGCCCTACCGGGTGGACGGGCCGGACGGGACGGCTTACGGCCTGCTGTGCATGGCCGACCCGGCGGCCGTGGGGCACACCGAGGAGGTGTACCCGGACGTGGTCGCCGAACGGGCGCGGGTGCTGTCCGGGTTGGGCAGCGTGACCAGCGCGGCGCTGCTGGTGCCGGTCGGGGCGTCGGAGCTGACCCGGCTGGTGGCGTCGGTCGAGGGGCCGGCGGACGTGTCGATGGTGGACCCGAGCGGGCGGCGGCACTGGCTGTGGCTGGAGGGTCCCGGACCCCGGCAGGACGCCCTGCTGGCGGCGGCCGGGGCGCACCCGTTGATGGTCGCGGACGGCAACCACCGGGTGGCGGCTGCGGCGGCGGCCGGGTTGCCGGGGCTGTTGGCGCTGGTCACGGCCGGTCCGGACCTGCGGGTGGGGCCGATCCACCGGGCGTTGGTGGGGACGGGGTTGACCCTGGAGGACATGGCTGCGGCGTGGCGGTCGTTGGGTGTGGGTGTGGAATGGGACGACGTGTCCGCGCGGCCGTCGCCGGGGGTGGTGGTCGCGGTGTCGGGGGCGCGGGCGTTGCGGGTGGAGCTGCCGTCGGTCGGGGTGGACCACGCGTTCGTGGAGTCGGAACTGCTGGAGAAGGCACTGGGACTGGACCCGGAGAGCCCGCTGGTGCACCCGGTGACGGCCGGCGCCCCCGTCGACGCGGACGCCCTGCTGCTGATCGCGCCGGTGCCGCTGGCGGACGTGCTCGCCGTGCACGCGGCGGGTGGCCGGATGCCCCGGAAGAGCACGTACTTCACCCCGAAGCCGCGCAGCGGGCTGTTGTTGGCCGACCTGACCTAGTCTCGGGGCATGGCGGTGAGGGCGGTGCGCGGTGCTACCCAGATCGACGCGGACGAGCGCGAGCAGGTGCTGGAGGCGACGGCCGAACTGGTGCGTGAAGTGCTGGAGCGCAACGGGCTGACGGCGGAGGACCTGATCTCCGTGGTCCTGACGGCGACGCCTGACGTGGTGTCGGAGTTCCCTGCCTATGCGGCGCGGATGGCGGGGCTGGCGGATGTGCCGTTGCTGTCCGCTACGGAGATCGACGTTCCGGGCGCTATGCCGCGGGTCATCCGGTTGCTGGCCCACGTTGAGACGGATCTGCCGCGTGCGTCGGTCAAGCACGTTTACCTGCGTGGGGCGGCTGGGTTGCGTACTGATCTCAGCCGGTAGTTCAAGATCGAAAGCGGCGCTCGCCGCGCGGCAGGCCCCCGGAGGGGAAGGGCGTCGGTCTCCCTCCGCACGGCCTGCCGGAGGCAACCACAGATCGCCGGGGTC
>NZ_JBEZBW010000197.1:0-5399 GCF_040647305.1 Saccharothrix sp. NPDC042600
GTCGACGCGGACGCCCTGCTGCTGATCGCGCCGGTGCCGCTGGCGCCGCTGCTGCCCGCTGCCGCCCGCCGCCGCCGCCCGCCGCCGCTGCCCGCCGCCGCCGCCCGCCGCTGCTGCCCGCTGCCGCCCGCCGCTGCTGCCCGCTGCCGCCCGCCGCTACCGCCCGCTGTGGATCATTTCTGCCGGGGCAGGGGCGGAATCGGACCCGGGCGGTGGGAGCGGCTGGCGTGGTGCCGATTGAGCGCGCCGGCGAGGTGGTCGGGTGGCGCGGCGGTGGTGGGTGGCGGTTGTGCGAGTGGGTCGGCGGGGAGTGGTGGGTGTGTTGTCCGTAGTGGCAGGCAGGCCCCGTCGGTGGGGGCCGGCGGGGCCTGTCCGCTTCCTGGCGGGAAGGGCTGGAACGCGGGTCCTCAGGCCGGTTCCAGCTTCAGCGCCTCTTCGAGAAGCGCCTCGACGATCTGGGATTCCGCGACCGTGCGCACCACCTCCCCCCGCACGAAGATCTGCCCCTTCCCGTTGCCCGACGACACCCCGAGGTCCGCCTCGCGGGCCTCGCCGGGACCGTTGACCACGCAGCCCATCACCGCCACCCGCAGCGGGAACGGGAAGTCTTTGAAGGCCGCCGTCACCTGGTCCGCCAAGCGGTACACGTCCACCTGCGCCCGGCCGCACGACGGGCACGACACGACTTCCAGCTTCCTCGGCCGCAACCCGAGGGACGCCAGGATCTGCGCACCCACCTTCACCTCCTCCACCGGAGGCGCGGACAACGACACCCGGATGGTGTCGCCGATGCCCTCCGCCAGCAGCAGCCCGAACGCCACCGACGACTTGACCGTCCCCTGCGCCAACGGCCCCGCCTCGGTCACCCCCAGGTGCAACGGGTAGTCGCACGCCCGCGCCAACTGCCGGTAGGCCGCCACCACCACCATGGGGTCGTGGTGCTTCACCGACAGCTTCAAGTCCGTGAAACCGTGCTCCTCGAACAACGAGCACTCCCACAGCGCCGACTCCACCAGCGCCTCGGGCGTGGCCCCGCCGTGCTTGCGGTACAGCCGCTGGTCCAGCGAGCCCGCGTTGACGCCGATCCGGATGGGCACCCGGGCCGCGCCCGCCGCGGCGGCGATCTCGCCCACCCGGTCGTCGAAAGCGCGGATGTTGCCGGGGTTCACCCGCACCCCGGCACAACCGGCGTCGATGGCCGCGAAGACGTACCTCGGCTGGAAGTGGATGTCCGCCACCACGGGGATCGGCGACTTCGCGGCGATGGCGGGCAGGGCGTCCGCGTCGTCTTGGGACGGCACGGCCACCCGCACGATCTCGCACCCCGCGGCGGTCAGTTCGGCGATCTGCCGCAACGTCGCCTCGACGTCGGACGTCGGCGTGGTGGTCATCGACTGCACGCTCACCGGCGCGTCCCCGCCCACGGGCACGGCGCCGACGAAGAGCTTGCGGGACGGACGGCGCCTGCGCACCGGAGGGGCGAGGGACAGCGGCGTCAACTGGGCTCCTTCAGTCGCTTGAGGACGGTCGTGGTGATGCCGGCCGCGTCGAGGCCGTGCGCTCGCAGGATCTCCGCCCGGCTGCCGTGCGGCAGGAAGCTCGACGGCAGCGCGAACGTCCCCACCCGCGTGGGCGCGCCGACCACGGCAAGCGCTTGCGCCAGGCGGCCACCCAACGCGCCGACCGCCGTGGTGTCCTCGACGGCCAGGACCAGGCGGTGCTCGGCGGCGATGGTGAGCAGGGACGGGTCCAGCGGCGCGATCCAGCGCGGGTCCACGACGGTCACCGGCACGCCGTGCCCGGCCAACTCCTCCGCCGCCTCCAGGCACGCCGAGGCCATCGGGCCGACGGCGACCAGCAGGCCCACGGCGTCCGGCTCGTACCGCAGCACGTCCACCCTGCCCTCCCGGCGCAGCGCCGGGATGTCCGGACCCACCGACGCCTTCGGGTACCGCACCGCCGTCGGCCCGTCCGCCACCGCCACGGCCTCCCGCAGCAGCTCGCGCAACCGCAGCGCGTCGCGTGGCGCGGCCAGCCGAAGGCCCGGCACCACCGGCAGCAGCGACGCGTCCCACATGCCGTGGTGGCTGGGTCCGTCCGGCCCGGTCACGCCCGCCCGGTCCAGCACGAACGTCACCGGCAGCCGGTGCAGCGCCACGTCCAGCAGCACCTGGTCGATCGCCCGGGACAGGAACGTCGAGTACACCGCCACCACCGGGTGCAGCCCGGCCATCGCCAACCCGGCCGCCGACGTCACCGCGTGCTGCTCGGCGATCCCGACGTCGAACACCCGCGACGGGAACCGCTCGGCGAACGCGTCCAACCCGGTCGGCCCCCGCATGGCGGCGGTCAGGCACACCACGTCCGGCCGATCCGCGCCGATCGCCGCGATCTCCGACCCGAACACGTCGGTCCACGTCGCACCGCCGCCCGACCCGGCCGCCGACACCGCGTGCAGGCAGTCCGCCGGGTCCTCCTCGGCCGGCGGGTAGCCCTTGCCCTTGCGGGTCACGCAGTGCACGACCACCGGCCGCCCGTACGACGCCGCCTCGACGAAGGCGTGCTCCAGCTCGACCGGGTCGTGCCCGTCCACCGGCCCGAGGTAGGCCAGGCCCAGCGCCTCGAACACCGTCCGCCGCCGCCCGAGCCGCAACGACGCGAGGTGCGCCGCCAACCCGCCGGTGGTCGGCGCGTAGGACCGGCCGTTGTCGTTGAGCACCACCACGACCGGGTGCTCCAGCACGGCGAGGTTGTTCAACGCCTCCCACGCCATCCCGCCGGTCAGCGCGCCGTCACCCACAACCGCCACCACGCGCCGCGAGGAACCCCTGAGCCGCAACGCTTTCGCCACACCGTCCGCATAGGACAGCGCGGTGGACGCGTGCGAGTTCTCGATGACGTCGTGCGGCGACTCGGCCGCCGACGGGTAGCCCGACAGCCCGCCCGCCCGGCGCAGCGTCTCGAACTCCGCCGCCCGCCCGGTCAGCACCTTGTGCACGTACGCCTGGTGCCCGGTGTCGAACAGCAGCACGTCGTTGGGCGAGTCGAACACCCGGTGCACCGCGATGGTCAGCTCCACCGCGCCCAGGTTCGGCCCGAGGTGCCCGCCCGCGCGCGACACCCGCTCGATCAGGAACCGCCGGATCTCCCCCGCCAGCACCGGCAGCGCCGACGACGGCAGCGCCCGCACGTCCCCCGGCCCGGCGATGGCCTCCAGCAGGGTCATCGTGTCCTCACCGCCGCCGGCAGCGTGAACGTGATCGTCTCCCGGGTCGTCTCGCGCACCTGCACGTCCCACGCGCCCAACGCCTCGACCACCTCGTCCACCAGCCGCGGCGGCGCCGACGC
The DNA here is from genome assembly GCF_040647305.1 of Saccharothrix sp. NPDC042600. NCBI lineage: Bacteria > Bacillati > Actinomycetota > Actinomycetes > Pseudonocardiales > Pseudonocardiaceae > Saccharothrix > Saccharothrix sp. NPDC042600. Next base: position 3,349 of record NZ_JBEZBW010000197.1, read on the forward strand.
GCCCGCCGACAGGCCCACCACCCGCACGTCGGCGAGCCACTCGGGCCGGATGTCGGACACGTCGTCCACCAGGTGCGCCGGGACGCCCTGCCGGCGGGCCAGCTCCACCAGCCGCACCGAGTTCGACGAGTTCGCCGACCCGACCACCAGCACCAGGTCCGCCTCGCCGGCGATCTCGCGCACCGCGTCCTGCCGATTGGTGGTGGCGTAGCAGATGTCGTCGGACGCCGGCCCCCGCAGCGCGGGGAACTTCGCCTTCAGCGCCGCGACCACCTCGGTCGTCTCGTCCACCGCCAGGGTCGTCTGGGTCAGGTAGGACACCCGCGTCGGGTCGGGCACCTCCAGCGCCGCGACGTCGGCCGCGCTCTCCACCAGCACGATCCGCTCCGGGTCCTCGCCCAGCGTGCCCTCGACCTCCTCGTGCCCGGCGTGCCCGACCAGCACCACCGTGTCGCCGCGCGCGAGGAACCGGCGGGCCTCGGCGTGCACCTTGGTCACCAGCGGACACGTCGCGTCCACCACGTCCAGGCCGCGCCGCGCCGCCTCCGCGCGCACCGCGGGGGACACGCCGTGCGCGGAGAACACGACGGTCGCGCCGTCGGGCACGGCGTCCAGCTCGTCGACGAACACCGCCCCGCGCGCCTCCAGGTCGGCCACGACGTGGGTGTTGTGCACGATCTGCTTGCGGACGTGGATCGGGCCGCCGCGCTGGGCGAGCAGGCGTTCCACGATCTCGATCGCCCGCTCGACCCCGGCGCAGAACGAGCGGGGCGAGGCGAGCAGCACCACGGGCAGGACCATCGGGCGGGCTCCTTCAGCGGTCTCGGCGGGTGGCCAGGCGCGCCAGGGAGTCCAGCTCCCGCTCGGCGCGGTCGTCGGGGTCGGCGGCGCGCAGGTGCACCCGCGCCCGCGCCACCAGGTCCTCGGCCTGCGACAGGCTCCACGCGCGGGCGCCGGTGGCCTCGATCAGCTCGGCCGCGCGCTCCAGCTCGGCCGGGCCGAGCTGCGCGTCGCAGTGGTACAGCTCGTCCAGCTCGCGCGCGGCGGGCGTCCCGGAGGCCAGCGCCGCCACCACGGGCAGGGACTTCTTGCGGTTGTTGAGGTCGGAGTACACCGGCTTGCCGGTGAGCGCCGGGTCGCCCCAGATGCCCAGCAGGTCGTCGGTGAACTGGAACGCCAGGCCCACCAGCTCGCCGAACGAGCGCAACTGCTCCACCTGGTCGCCCTGCGCGTCGCCGTAGAGCGCGCCCACCGCGCAGGCCGCGCCGATCAGCGCCGCGGTCTTGTTCTCCGCCATCCGCACGCACTCGGCGACCCGCACGTCACCGCGCTCCTCGAAGGCGAGGTCGGCGGCCTGCCCGTCGTTGAGCCGCTGGGTGGCGTCGGACAGCGCCCGGATCGCCCGCGCGGCCGACGGGTGCCCGCTGCTCGCGAGCACGTCCAGCGCGAGGGTCAGCAGCGCGTCGCCGGCGAGGATCGCCGCGTTCACGCCGAACACGCTCCACGCGGTGGGCCGGTGCCGCCGGGTGGTGTCGCCGTCCATCACGTCGTCGTGCAGCAGCGAGAAGTTGTGCACCAGCTCGACCGCGACCGCCGCGGGCAGCGCCGTCGCCGCCGTGCCGCCCACCGCCTGCGCGGCCAGCAGCGCGAACGCCGGCCGGATCGCCTTGCCGGGGTCCGCACCGGTCGGCTCGCCGTGCTCGTCCCACCACCCGAAGTGGTAGCCCGCGATGGCGCGCATCGAGTCCGGCAGCCGGTCCACCGCCGTGCGCAGCGCGGGGTCCACGCCCGCGCGGCTCCAGCTCAGCACTTCACCCGCGGACCGGCGCGCGGGGGTCACGTCCAGGTCGGTCATGGACTCCAACTCCTGTTCGGGGGAGCGCCTCTACGTCCACGAAGGACTGGAATGGGCGCAGGAGTGACCGGGCGGCCGGGTGCGCGCACCCGGCCGCCGGCAGGCGGAGAAACCCCAAATTACGGCCCTATAGAAAGGGACCAACACACCCCCCCCCGCGGGGCCCCATACAGCCCCCCAGAAAAAAAACCAGAAC
>NZ_JBEZBW010000198.1:1682-3425 GCF_040647305.1 Saccharothrix sp. NPDC042600
GGAGTGTCTGGTTGTTCTTTGAGAACTGCACAGTGGATGCGAGCATCTTTGTGGCAAGTTATTAAGGGCATACGGTGGATGCCTTGGCACCAGGAGCCGATGAAGGACGTAGGAGACTGCGATAAGCCTTGGGGAGCTGTCAACCGAGCTGAGATCCAAGGATTTCCGAATGGGGAAACCCGGCCCCAGTCATGTGGGGTCACCCATACCTGAACACATAGGGTATGTGGAGGGAACGCGGGGAAGTGAAACATCTCAGTACCCGCAGGAAGAGAAAACAACCGTGATTCCGTGAGTAGTGGCGAGCGAAAGCGGAAGAGGCTAAACCGTATTCGTGTGATACCCGGCAGGGGTTGCGTGTACGGGGTCGTGGGACCTGTCTGATCGTTCTGCCGGACGGTCGAGGAGTAAGAAAACACTGTGGTTAGCGGAACGTGTCTGGAAAGCGCGGCCGTAGAGGGTGAGAGTCCCGTACGTGAAAACCCGGTGTCTCCTGACGGTTATCCCAAGTAGCAGCGAGCTCGTGGAATTTGCTGTGAATCTGGCGGGACCACCCGCTAAGCCTGAATACTCCCTGGTGACCGATAGCGGACTAGTACCGTGAGGGAAAGGTGAAAAGTACCCCGGGAGGGGAGTGAAATAGTACCTGAAACCGTGTGCCTACAATCCGTCGGAGCCTTTAGGGGTGACGGCGTGCCTTTTGAAGAATGAGCCTGCGAGTTAGTGCTGCGTGGCGAGGTTAACCCGTGTGGGGTAGCCGTAGCGAAAGCGAGTCCGAATAGGGCGTCTCCAGTCGCGTGGTCTAGACCCGAAGCGGGGTGATCTAGCCATGGCCAGGGTGAAGCGTGGGTAAGACTGCGTGGAGGCCCGAACCCACCAGGGTTGAAAACCTGGGGGATGAGCTGTGGTTAGGGGTGAAAGGCCAATCAAACTCCGTGATAGCTGGTTCTCCCCGAAATGCATTTAGGTGCAGCGTCGTGTGTTTCGTGCCGGAGGTAGAGCACTGGATGGTCTAGGGGGCCCACAAGCTTACCGAAATCAACCAAACTCCGAATGCCGGTACGTGAGAGCGCGGCAGTGAGACTGCGGGGGATAAGCTTCGTAGTCGAGAGGGAAACAGCCCAGAACGCCGGCTAAGGCCCCTAAGTGTGTGCTAAGTGGGAAAGGATGTGGGGTCGCCCAGACAACCAGGAGGTTGGCTTAGAAGCAGCCACCCTTTAAAGAGTGCGTAATAGCTCACTGGTCAAGTGGTCCTGCGCCGACAATGTAGCGGGGCTTAAGCACACCGCCGAAGCCGTGTCATTCCAGTTTTGCTGGGATGGGTAGGGGAGCGTCGTTCAGCCATTGAAGCTGCAGGGGAACCTAGTGGTGGAGGCTGGACGAGTGAGAATGCAGGCATGAGTAGCGAAAGCAGAGTGAGAAACTCTGCCGCCGGATGACCAAGGGTTCCTGGGCCAGGCTAATCCGCCCAGGGTAAGTCGGGACCTAAGGCGAGGCCGACAGGCGTAGTCGATGGACAACGGGTTGATATTCCCGTACCCGTGTGAACGCGCCCATGGCGAACCTTGTGATACTAACCGCCCGAAGCGCCGCGAGAGTCTTCGGACGATTGTGGTTGTGGAGCGCGGGACCTGAACTTGTAGTAGTCAAGCGATGGGGTGACGCAGGAGGGTAGCTCCGCCAGTGAGTGGTAGTACTGGTGTAAGCGTGTAGGCCGTCTGGTAGGCAAATCCGCCAGGCATT
>NZ_JBEZBW010000198.1:3520-4957 GCF_040647305.1 Saccharothrix sp. NPDC042600
ACCAAGGCTGAGACGTGATGCATAGCCGATTGAGGCGAAGTAGGGTGATCCCATGCTGCCGAGAAAAGCCTCTAGTGAGTGTTCATGCGGCCCGTACCCCAAACCGACACAGGTGGTCAGGTAGAGAATACCGAGGCGATCGGGCGAACTGTGGTTAAGGAACTCGGCAAAATGCCCCCGTAACTTCGGGAGAAGGGGGGCCGAGGGATTTGAAGCCCCTTGCGGGCTAGGATTTTTCGGCCGCAGAGACCAGCGAGAAGCGACTGTTTACTAAAAACACAGGTCCGTGCGAAGTCGCAAGACGATGTATACGGACTGACGCCTGCCCGGTGCTGGAACGTTAAGGGGACCGGTTAGCTCTTCGGGGCGAAGCTGAGAACTTAAGCGCCAGTAAACGGCGGTGGTAACTATAACCATCCTAAGGTAGCGAAATTCCTTGTCGGGTAAGTTCCGACCTGCACGAATGGCGTAACGACTTCTCGACTGTCTCAACCACAGGCCCGGCGAAATTGCACTACGAGTAAAGATGCTCGTTACGCGCGGCAGGACGGAAAGACCCCGGGACCTTTACTATAGCTTGGTATTGGTGTTCGGTTCGGCTTGTGTAGGATAGGTGGGAGACTGTGAAGCGCCAACGCCAGTTGGTGTGGAGTCGTCGTTGAAATACCACTCTGGTCGTACTGGATGTCTAACCTCGGTCCGTGATCCGGATCAGGGACAGTGCCTGGTGGGTAGTTTAACTGGGGCGGTTGCCTCCCAAAGGGTAACGGAGGCGCTCAAAGGTTCCCTCAGCCTGGTTGGCAATCAGGTGTCGAGTGCAAGTGCACAAGGGGGCTTGACTGTGAGACCGACGGGTCGAGCAGGGACGAAAGTCGGAACTAGTGATCCGGCCATGGCTTGTGGAAGCGTGGTCGCTCAACGGATAAAAGGTACCCCGGGGATAACAGGCTGATCTTGCCCAAGAGTCCATATCGACGGCATGGTTTGGCACCTCGATGTCGGCTCGTCGCATCCTGGGGCTGGAGTAGGTCCCAAGGGTTGGGCTGTTCGCCCATTAAAGCGGTACGCGAGCTGGGTTTAGAACGTCGTGAGACAGTTCGGTCCCTATCCGCCGCGCGCGTAGGATACTTGCGGAAGGCTGTCCCTAGTACGAGAGGACCGGGACGGACGGACCTCTGGTGTGCCAGTTGTCCTGCCAAGGGCATTGCTGGTTGGCTACGTTCGGAAGGGATAACCGCTGAAAGCATCTAAGCGGGAAGCTCGTTCCTAGATGAGGTATCCCACCCTTTGTGGGTTAAGGCCCCCAAGAGACTATTGGGTTGATAGGCCGGAGATGGAAGGTCGGTAACGGCTGGAGTTGACCGGTACTAATAGGCCGAGGACTTGCTACGAAGACGCTACGCATCCACTGTGCGGTTCTGAAAGAACCGAACCAGA
>NZ_JBEZBW010000199.1:0-4911 GCF_040647305.1 Saccharothrix sp. NPDC042600
TTCCCCCCACTGGAGGCCTCCCGGCCGCTTTTAAGCTTGAGAGCGCTTCGCGCGACGCGCGAAGCGCTCTCAAGCGCGAAGCGCGTTCATCCTTGATTAGCGCGGAGCGCGTTGCGTGAAGACCCGCGAAGCGTGGATTTGATTAGCGACAGCGTAATTTCAAAGCGTAAAAGAGCCTCGCCGGCGGGCGAGCCACCAGAGATGGACACAACTACCAAGGCGGGGGCTCCTTGCTTGTGCCATCTCCGCATGACCCGGCAAAGCCAACCGCATTTTCCCGGGGTTGGTCGAAAAACTTTTGCTCGTCCCTCGCAAAACTTTTTGGCCCAACCCCGGGAAAATGCGGTAGCCCTTCGGGCGGGCCATACGGAGATGACACAAGCAAGAAGCCCAGGTTGGGTTGTGTCCACTCCGGTGGACTGCCCGCTTGGCGCTTCGCGCCCAGAGCGCGGGTTGCGTCGGGGGTGTTAAGCGCTGGTGATGGTTTCGAGGGCTTCTCGTAGTTTGGTGATGACGTCGTTTGCGTCGCCCTTGGCCGTGAAGCCCGCAGCCAGGCGGTGGCCGCCGCCACCTAGTAGCTGCGCCACCTCTCGGACGTCCACCTTCGACACCGCGCGTAGTGACACCGACCAATAAGCCGGGCGCAGCTCCTTCAGCACGGCGGCGACCTCGGCCTCCGCCGTGGTGCGCACCAGGTCGACCACGCTCTCGACCTCTTCCGGCCGCAGGCCCTCGGCGTCCTCCAAGGTCACCACCGCGTGGACGAAGCCCAGGCCGCCTGCGCCCGACGGTTCCAGGGTGGCCCTCGACAGGACCTTCGCCAACATGCCCAGGTACCCGAACGGGTGAGAGTCCATCAACGGCCTGGCGACCGCCTCCGCGTCCACGCCGGCGTCGAGCAGGCGCGCGGCCACCAGGTGGGTGGCCGAGGACGCGTGGCGGAACGACCTGGTGTCGGTCACCAAGCCCGCGTAGACGCACCTGGCGACCGGCTCGTCCAGCTCCACACCCAGCTCGTCCAGCAGGCGCAGCACGACCAGCGCCGTGGCCTCCGCCGTGTCGTCCACGACGTTGACCGTGCCGTACCCGGGGTTCGACACGTGGTGGTCCAGGACGATCACCGCGCCGGCCCTGTCCACCCGGTCCGCCAGCGGACCCAGGCGCTTGACCGAGCCGGTGTCCAGGGCGACCAGCACCTCCGGGGCCTCGGGCACGGCGGCGGCCGGGACCAGCAAGCCCTCGACGTCGAGGTCCCGCAGGGTTTCCGGCACCTCGTCCGGTGCGCCGAAGGACACGCGCACCCGCTTGCCCATCCGGTGCAGGACCAGGCCCAGGGCCAGGGCGCTGCCCAGGGCGTCGGCGTCCGGGTTCACGTGGGCCAGGAGGGTCACGTCGGTGGCGTCGGTCAGGGTCCGGGCGGCGGCCCGCAGGGGGGCGTTCAGGTCAGTGGACACGACAGGAACGCTAGTCGGCTTCCTCGGCTTCGCGAGGGGCCTTGTACGGGTCTGCCTCACCCGCGGGTTCGGCACCCGAAGCCAGGCGGGCCACCTCGGCGTCCTGCTCGCGGGCCTTGGCCAGGAGTTCGTCCATCTGCCGGGCCGCCTCGGGCACGGTGTCGGTGACGAACGACAGGGTCGGCGTGAACCGCACCCCGGTCTGCTGGCCGACCATCGTCCGCAGGACGCCCTTGGCCTTCTCCAGGGCCGCCGCGGCGCCCGCGAGGTCCGGTTCCGAGTCGAGCTTCTCGCCCAGCACGGTGTAGTAGACCGTCGCGTCGTGCAGGTCGCCGGTCACCCGCGTGTCGGTGATCGTCACGCGCGCCAGGCGCGGGTCCTTCACCTCGTGTTCGAGCGCGGAGGCCACGATCTGCGAGATCCGCTTGGCCAGCTTGCGCGCACGTGCCTGGTCGGCCACGGCGCTCCCTCCTTCACACCCCGGCGGTCGAACGCGGCGACCGGCCGGCTAGTCGTCCTCCGGCCCGACCAACCGGTGGCGGGCGGAGAGAAGTTCCAGTTCGGGGCGTCCCGCGACGAGCCGCTCGCACGCGGCCAGGACGTCCCTGACATGTTCGGCATCGGCGGCGACGGCCGCCACTCCGATCAGCGCTCGGCGGTGCAGGTCCAGGTGGCCCGCCTCGGCGACGGACACCTCGAACCTGCGCCGCAGTTCGGCCACGACGGGCTTCACCACGGACCGCTTCTGCTTCAACGAGTGGACGTCGCCGAGCAGCACGTCCAGCTCAAGGGCACCTACGTACAAATGTGATCACCGTGGGTGGTGCCGGGGGCTCCCCTCGCGGAGAGCCCCCGGCGGCCGGGAGAACATCAGACGCGCGGCTTCTCGCGCATCTCGAAGGTCTCGATGACGTCGCCGACCTTGAGGTCGGAGTAGTTGCCCAGCGTCAGACCGCACTCGAAGCCCTCGCGGACCTCGGTCGCGTCGTCCTTGAACCGCCGCAGCGAGCTGACCGGCAGGTTCTCCTGGACGACGTTGTTGTCGCGCAGCAGGCGGGCCCGCGCGTTGCGGCGGATCTCGCCCGACAGCACCATGCAACCCGCGATCGTGCCGACCTTGGAGGACTTGAAGACCTCGCGGACCTCCGCGCGGCCCAGCTGGACCTCTTCGTACTCCGGCTTGAGCATGCCCTTGAGGGCCTGCTCGATCTCGTCGATCGCCTGGTAGATCACCGTGTAGTAGCGGACGTCCACACCCTCGCGGTTGGCCAGCTCGGTGGCCTTGCCCTCGGCCCGGACGTTGAAGCCCAGGACGATCGCGCTACCCGCGACGGCGAGGTTGATGTCGCCTTCGGTGATGCCACCGACACCGCGGTGGATGACCCGCAGCTCGACGTCGTCGCCGACCTCGATCTTCATCAGGGCGTCTTCCAGGGCCTCGACGGTACCCGAGTTGTCACCCTTGATGATCAGCGTGAGCTGGCTGGTCTCCTTCAGCGCGGCGTCGAGGTCCTCCAGGCTGACGCGCTTGCGCTTCGCCGCGTTCATGGCGTTGCGGTTGCGGGCCTGGCGGCGCTCGGCGATCTGCCGGGCCACCCGGTCCTCCTCGACCACGAGGAAGGTGTCGCCCGCGCCGGGCACCGAGGTCAAGCCGATGACCTGGACCGGACGCGACGGGTACGCCTCGGTGACGTCCACGCCGTGCTCGTCCACCATGCGGCGCACGCGACCGTAGGCGGCGCCCGCCACGATCGAGTCGCCCACGCGCAGCGTGCCGCGCTGGACCAGGACCGTGGCGACCGGACCGCGACCGCGGTCGAGGTGCGCCTCGATGGCGACGCCCTGCGCCTCCATCTCCGGGTTGGCCCGCAGGTCGAGCGAGGCGTCGGCGGTCAGCAGGATCGCTTCCAGCAGGCCGTCGATGTTGATGCCCTGCTTGGCCGAGATGTCCACGAACATGGTGTCGCCGCCGTACTCCTCGGCGACCAGCCCGTACTCGGTGAGCTGCTGGCGGATCTTGGCGGGGTTGGCCCCCTCCTTGTCGATCTTGTTGACCGCGACCACGATCGGCGCTTCGGCCGCCTGGGCGTGGTTGATCGCCTCCACCGTCTGCGGCATGACGCCGTCGTCGGCCGCCACCACGATGACCGCGATGTCGGTCGAGTTGGCGCCGCGGGCACGCATGGCGGTGAACGCCTCGTGACCCGGGGTGTCGATGAAGGTGATGAGGCGCTCGTTGCCCTCCAGCTCCGTGCGGACCTGGTAGGCGCCGATGTGCTGGGTGATGCCACCCGCTTCGCCCTCGGCCACCTTCGCCTTGCGGATGGTGTCCAGCAGGCGCGTCTTGCCGTGGTCGACGTGACCCATGACGGTGACGACCGGCGGGCGGACCTGGAGGTCCTCCTCGCCACCGGCGTCGTCGCCGTAGGTGATGTCGAACGTCTCCAGCAGCTCGCGGTCCTCCTCCTCGGGGGACACGACCTGCACGACGTAGTTCATCTCGGAGCCGAGCAGCTCCAGGATCTCGTCGGACACCGACTGCGTCGCGGTGACCATCTCGCCGAGGTGGAACAGCACCTGCACCAGCGAAGCCGGGTTGGCGTTGATCTTGTCGGCGAAGTCGGTCAGCGAGGCGCCGCGCGGCAGGCGGATGGTCTCGCCGCTGCCCTTGGGCAGGCGGACGCCACCGACCGAAGGCGCCTGCATGTTGTCCATGTACTCCTGGCGCTTCTGCCGCTTGGACTTGCGTCCGCGACGCGCCGGACCACCCGGACGACCGAAGGCGCCGGCCGCGCCACCGCGACCGCCGGGGCCACCGCCACCGGGACGACCGCCGCCACCGCGGAAGCCGCCACCGCCGGCCGGGGCACCGCCACCGCCGCCGCCGGGACCGCCGCGGAAGCCACCGCCGCCGCCACCGCCACCGCCGGGGCGGAAGCCGCCACCGCCGCCGCCCCCACCGGGACCGCCGCGGAAGCCGCCGCCACCGCCGCCACCGGGACGACCGCCGCCGCCACCGGGGCCACGACCACCGCCACCGGGGCCACCGCCCGGACGGCCACCGCCGCCGGGACCGGGCCGCGGGCCTGCCGGACGACCGGGCATCATGCCCGGGTTCGGCCGCGGCGGCATGTTGCCCGGGTTCGGGCGCGGACCGCCGGAGCCGGCGCCGCCGCCGGGACGGGGACCGCCCGGACGCGGGTCACCGGGACGCGGGCCGGCCGGCCGCGGGTCGCCCGGCTTGGGCGCGCCACCGCGCTCGCCGCGGTCGGGACCGGGCTGGGAAGGACGCGGCGGGGCCGGACGCGGAGCCGGAGCGCCGCCGCCCACGCCGAAGGGGTTGTTGCCCGGACGCGGCGCGCGCGGACCCGCGGGCTTGGGGGCCTGCGGCTTCGGCGGCACGACGGACGGACCGCCCTGCGCGGCGGCCGGCTGCTGACGCGGGCCGGGACGCGGC
>NZ_JBEZBW010000200.1:0-4762 GCF_040647305.1 Saccharothrix sp. NPDC042600
ACCCCTATACCCCATACTGGCAACCCCCCTTCCCGGTTGCCAAAGTCGGGATTGGGGTGGTTCCCCCCGGCCGCCCGCCGGGGGCCCCCCTCCCCCGGGACCCCGGCCCGGCACGTGCCGGTGTCGGGGTTTCGGCGCGTGCCGGGCCGGGAAGCCTGACGCGGGGAAGCCGGGATCTGGCGACGGGGGCCGCTCCGGGCGGGGGCCGCTCCGGACAAGGGCCGCTCCGGACGGGAGCCACGCGGGGCGCTGAGGGCGGCGGGCCGAGCCGTCAGCCGCGGCCAAGCCGTCAGCCACGGGCAGCCACGGCGGGCCGGCCTCGTGCCGCGGTGGTCGTCTCAACGGCCGCGGCGGGCCGCCTCAGTAGCCGCGGTAGCCGCCGCCCGCGAGCATGGAGGCCAGTCCGGGGTGGCGGTCGAAGCCGCCGTAGCGGGCGTAGGTGTAGCGGACGCCCGCGATGATGTTGTCGACCGGGTTGTAGATGTCGTCGTGCCCGGGCAGCTTGTACGCCTGGAACGTCGGGTCGATGCACTGCATCAGGCCCTTGGACGGCGTGCCGCGCGCGGCGTTGGAGTCCCAGGTGTTGATGGCGCGCGGGTTGCCGCCGGACTCCTTGTAGACGATCGTCCAGATCTCGTCGACGCTGTCGTTGGTGATCGGGGTGCCGTTGGCGGCGAGGATCGCGATGGCCTCGCGCGCCCACGCCTCGACCTGGCGCTGCGTCGGCGACTTGCGGGCCTCGGCGGCCTCGTGGGCGGCCTTCGCGGCGGCCTCGGCGGCGGCCTGCTGACGGGCCGCGTAACCGCTCTGGGCGACGCCGCTGGCCTGGTTGAAGGCGTGCAGCGCGGTGAGCTGCTCCTGGCGGATGATGCGCGCGGTCTCCGAGCCGAGGTCCACCGAGTGGATGGTCTCGACCTTGCCGGTGCGGACGTTCTCGTCCGGCAGCCCGCCGAACTCGGCGCCGCCGGCCATCGGGTTGAGGGTGCCGCTGGTCACGGCGTGTGCCGCCGCGCCCGCTCCGGTCACGATGCCGACCGCGACGGCGACGCCGGCGAGTCTTTTCGGGAGCCTGCGGTCGGGTTCGGCGCGGTGCGCGCCGATGTATCCCGGTGCGGCTGCGCTGACCGTGTAGACGGTCGGCTCGTCCGCCCGGGACTTCCTATGGCGAGCCAAGGGAAGTGCCTCCTGCGTCGGGGAGCCCCACCACCGGCCTCCTGGCGGGGGATCCAGGCCGGGAGGCAGTCCGGGGGATGACTGCCGGCCCGTGTCCGGCCGGTGATAGAACCGTTATCTGGCGGCCAGGAACGTAACCGTTGGTTACGCGGAAGGGCAAGACCAGCACCAATGGTGGTGACGCAGGTCACGTTTGTTGACCGTAGCGTCACTCACAGTCAACAGAATTCCCTTGATGATCGAATCAGCTTCCCGTACGGTGGCCGTCGATGGGAATCTTGTACTTCTTCCTGTGATCGGTCGCCGGTCCGCGTAGAGCACGGCTCCGCGGCGGCGGTCAGGTGCGAATCCTCCCCCTTCACCGATCGACTCGGCTGCCGCGCCGTCGCGCGCGCCGGGAACAGGAGCCCGCCTTGCGCACCGCGCAACTGTCCCTCCACGACGTCACCAAGCGCTTCGACACCCGGGTCGTGCTCGACCGCGTCTCCCTCACCGTCAAACCGGGGGAGAAGGTCGGGGTGATCGGCGACAACGGGTCCGGCAAGTCCACCCTGCTGGCGCTGCTCGCGGGCCGCCTCACACCCGACCACGGCGAGGTCACCGTGGTCGCGCCGGGCGGGGTCGGCCACCTGCCGCAGACCCTGGACCTGCCGCCGCACGCGACCGTCGCCGACGCCGTCGACCTCGCCCTGGCCGACCTGCGCGCCCTGGAGGCCGAGATCCGGCGGCTGGAACTCGACCTGACCGACCTGGCCCGCTACGCCGAGCTGGTGGAGCGGTTCGAGGCGCGCGGCGGGTACGAGGCCGACACCAGGGTGGACATCGCCCTGCACGGCCTGGGCCTGCCCGCGCTGGACCGCGCCCGCCCGCTGGGCACGCTGTCCGGCGGCGAGCGGTCCCGACTGGCGCTGGCCGCCACCCTGGCCGCCGCTCCCGAGCTGCTGCTGCTCGACGAGCCGACCAACGACCTGGACGACAAGGCGGTGGCGTGGCTCGAACAGCACCTGCGCGCCCACCGGGGCACCGTCGTGGCCATCACCCACGACCGCGTGTTCCTGGAGAACGTCACCGCCACCGTCCTGGAGGTGGAGGAGGGCCGCGTCCGGCGCTACGGCGACGGCTACGACGGCTACCTCGCCGCCAAGGCCGCCGACCGCGCGCGGCGGCTGCGCGAGTACGAGCGGTGGCGGGACGAACTGGCCCGGCACGAGCGGCTCGCGGCGTCCCACGCCACCCGGATGGGGGAAATCCCGCGCAAGCTGCCGCTGGCGGTGTTCGCCGCCGGTCCGTTCCGGGCGCGGGGGCGTGCGCACGGGGTGATGAGCCGCATCCGCAACGCCAAGGAGAGGGTGCACCGGCTGACCGAGTCCCCGGTCGCCCCGCCACCGGACCCGTTGCGCTTCACCGCGCGGCCGGTCGTCGGCGAGGCGTCCGCGGTGAAGCTGTCGGACGTGCGGGTGGGTGATCGCCTGTTCGTGCCGGAGCTGACCCTCGAACCGGGGGAGCGGCTGCTGGTGACCGGCCCGAACGGCGCGGGCAAGACGACCTTGGTGCGGGTGCTGGCGGGCGAGCTGGCGCCCGACAGCGGCACCGTGGTCGTGCCGGCCCGGGTCGGCCACCTGCGCCAGGACGACGTCCCGATGCCGCGCGGCATGACCGTGGCGCAGGCCTTCGCGGCCGGGCGCGGTGACCCGGAGGAGTGGGCGGACCGGCTGCTCGCGCTGGGCCTGTTCACGCCGGCGGACCTCCGGTTGCGGCTGGGGGAGCTGTCCTACGGGCAGCGGCGGCGGGTCGAGCTGGCGCGGCTGGTGACCGGGCCGGTGGACCTGCTGCTGCTGGACGAGCCGACCAACCACCTGTCACCGGGCCTGGTCGAGGACCTGGAGGCGGCGCTGGCCGACTACCCGGGCGCGCTGGTGGTGGTCACCCACGACCGCCGCACCCGCTCCCGCTTCACCGGCCGCCGCCTGCACCTGGACCACGGCGCGGTGGTCCCCGCCTGACCCCGTTCGCCCGCGCCGCCCGCTCCTCGGACGGCGCGGGCGCGGTCGTCGCTCAGGCGGGCTGGAGGGCCTTCTCGGCCGCCTCGGCCGCGTCCACGGTCTGGGCGAGGAGCAGGGCGATGGTCATCGGCCCGACCCCGCCCGGCACCGGCGTGACGAAGCCCGCCCGCTCGCTCGCCGCCACGTACTCGACGTCACCGACGTTGCCGGGGTTGTAGCCGGCGTCGACCACCACGGCGCCGGGCTTGAGCCACGCCCCGCGCACCAGTTCCGGCTTGCCCACGGCGGCCACCACGATGTCCGCCGTCGCGACCACCGAGGCCAGGTCGGCGGTGCGCGAGTGGCAGTAGGTGACGGTCGCGTTGCGGGCGAGCAGCAGCATGCCGACCGGCTTGCCCAGGATCGGGCTGCGCCCCACCACGACCGCGTGCCGGCCCTCCAGCTCGATGCCGTAGGCGTCGAGCAGCCGCAGGATGCCGCCGGGCGTGCACGAGTGGAACCCGGGCTCGCCGAAGGCCATGGCCGCGAAGCTGTGCATGGTGACGCCGTCGACGTCCTTGCCCGGCGCGATCGCCTCGAACGCCGCGCGCTCGTCGATGTGCCCCGGCACCGGGTGCTGCAACAGGATGCCGTCGACCAACGGGTCGGCCGACAGCTCGGAGATCCGCGCGACCAGTTCCCCGGTCGTCGTGGCCGCGGGAAGCTCGACCGCCCGCGACTCGATGCCGACCTTGGCGCACCGGGACCGCTTCATGCGCACGTAGGTCTGGGACGCGGGGTCGTCACCCACCAGGACAGTGGCGAGCAGGGGAGCGCGGCCGGTGCGCTCGGTGAAGGCGGCGGCACGGGCGGCGGTCTCCTCCAGCAGGGTCCGGGCCACAGCGGTGCCGTCGAGGATGCGTGCGGTCATCGAGGTACTCCTCACCCGAAGGTATGAGGGGCACCCAGGCGGGCGATGCCGGCTCGCTTGCACTCCCCGGTGGTGAATCCACCCGACGCCAGTCGTGCACCGTGGATTCTAGCGGGAGATCAAGGTCACACACGGATGCGCACCGGCACCGACCAGGAGAGGCTGATCACCGGGTTGACCGAGCCGGCAGCGCCCGCTCCGTAACCCCCCGTACATCTCAGCGGCGGCGAATTATGCTGTTCGGGGCTGCCCACCGGGTGGACCGGACATGACGGACGAACTGACAGGCGGGCTGATGGCGGGGCAGTACGGTCGATCTTCGGGGCAACGCCGGCCGGCTTTCGGGCGGGTCGACCCGTTCTGCCTGTTCGCCGTGCTGCCGATGCTGCTGCTGGCGGGCCTGTCGTTCTGGGGCGACCTGGCCATCGTGGGCGTGGTGGTCATCCTGGCGGCCATCCTGCTCGTGGTCTTCGACTCCTGGTCCAACCGCCCGGCCAAGGTCACCCACGACGCCGAGTACTACGACGACGACGAGGACTACTGAGCCTCCCCGCACCTCCGCCCCCACAACGGCGGCGCTCTTCGCCGCGCAGCGGCGTGCTTTTGGTTCGGGCTCCCAGCCACAAGGGGCCTTCGTGTTCCCCACCGTATGACCTGCCCGAAGGGCTACCACACT
>NZ_JBEZBW010000201.1:0-4696 GCF_040647305.1 Saccharothrix sp. NPDC042600
GAGTGGACTCCAGGCTCTCCTCGGGGTCCGGGGTGGTCCAGAAACCGCCCGCCTTACCCGGCTGCTCGCGGGCGCGCTGGCCGGGTTGGACCCCGGCGACCGGGACGTCCTGCTGCTCACCAGCTGGGCCGGGCTGGACTCGAACGAGGTGGCCGAGGCGCTCGGCATCCCGGTCGGGACCGTCCGCTCCCGGCTGCACCGCGTGCGCCGCCGGTTGCGCGCCCACGCGCCCGAGACCGACCGAACGAGGACCGGCGATGAGTGACGACAACATCCACCGCATCTGGACCGACGACGAGCTGGACGCCGCGCTGGACGCACTCAACGCCGACGTCGACAGCGACGAGGCGGTGCTCGCCCGCGCGCGGGCGGCGCTGATGGAGACGACCGAAGGGGAGACGGACGTGACGATCGACCCGGGGAAGACGAAACCGGCGCGCTCGAAGCGGCGCTGGGTGTTCGGCGCGGCGGCCGTGGCCGTGCTGGTGGCGGCCGGACTGGTCGTGCAGACCGTGTCGTTCGGCCGCGACCGCGCGCCGGCCAGCGCCGAGGCCGCCGCGACGCTGGACCGGGCCGCCGCGCGGACCATCGGCGCGGTGGACCAGCCGGTCCCGCCGGGCGGGTACCGGTACGTGGCGACGCGCGCCTGGTGGATGGCGACCAGCGGCGAGTTCTCCCGGTTGGCGGAGAACCTCCTGGAGACGTGGGCGCCGGCGGACGAGAGGGCCGAGTGGCTGTTGCGCCGCGACGTCACCGGCAACCGGCAATGGGTCGTCGGCACGGCCGAGGAGGCCAAGGCCGCCGGCATCGACACCGAGGGCGGCTGGCCCGAGGGCGAGTGGCGCGCCAGGTGCGGCGGGTTCTTCGCCGAACCGGGCAAGGAGTGCGACGAGCGCGGCAGCTGGCAGCACCCGACCGCCGAGTGGCAGGCGAGCCTGCCCACCGACCCGGACGCCCTGTTCAAGCGGCTGGGCGACGACGCCCCGGACAACGACCGCGGTGACGCCGAACTGCTGGTCTACGCGGCCGACGCCCTGCGCAGCGGCCTGGTCCGCAGCGACGTGCGGGCCAACATCTACAAGGCGCTGGCGAAGCTGCCGGGCCTGCAGGTGACCGAGAAGCAGGCCAACCTGGGCGGCCGGCTGGGCACGGCGCTGGGCATCGACGACGGCGACCTGCGCCAGGACATCATCATCGACCCGGAGACCGGCCAGTTCATCGGCGAACGCCAGGTCACCACGTCCGACATGGACCACTTCAAGGCCGGCACGGTCCTGTCGTTCACCGCTGTCGAGACCGGCGTGGTCGAGCGGATGGGGGACAAGCCCACCCGGTGAGCGGTGGTTCGGCGGAAGGGCTCGTGCGGCTGTCGGGGGCGCACGGGCCCTTCTCCCGTCGGCGACCGGGAAGGACCGGGAGTCGGCACACCCTTGGAAAACCGGACCCGGCGGAGTAAGAATGGCGCACCCACCCGTGAGAGCGCTCTCTCACAGGCGGGTCTCCGCCCCCACTCCCCGGTATAGGCAGGTCGATGACGATCATGGGCCCCTTCGCGAGACGCGTTCTCGTCCCGGCACTGGCGCTGGCCCTGGCCACCGCGACACTGGCCGCGCCCGGCGCCACGGCCGACCCGCCGCGAGCGCGGGACCTCGGCACGGACGTCCGGGTGTTCGACCCGAGCACCCCCGTCGCCGAGATCCAGGCCGCGCTCGACGCCACCCACGCCGCCCGCGTGGACGACGAGATGGGCACCCGCCGGCACGCGTTCCTGTTCAAGCCGGGCACCTACGGCACCGCCGAGCAGCCCCTGCACATCAAGGTCGGCTACTACACCGAGATCGCGGGCCTCGGCTCCTCGCCCACCGACGTCGTCGTCAACGGCAAGGTCGAGGTCTACAACCGCTGCCTGGCCGACGGCGGCGCCGGCAACTGCCTCGCCCTGGTCAACTTCTGGCGCACCGTGTCCAACCTGACGATCAACGTGGACGCCGGGGGCCAGGACGGCTGCCGCTCGTCGGCGAACTTCTGGGCGGTGTCGCAGGCGGTCTCGCTGCGCCGCCTCAACGTCACCGGCGGCACGTTCTCGCTGATGGACTACTGCACCGCCGGACCCCAGTACGCCAGCGGCGGGTTCATCGCGGACTCCCGGCTGCCACAGGTCGTCAACGGCTCGCAGCAGCAGTGGCTGACCCGCGACAGCGAGGTCGCCGGCTGGTCCAACGGCGTGTGGAACCAGGTCTTCTCCGGCGTCGAGGGCGCGCCCGCCGACACCGCGTTCCCGAACCCGCCCTACACCACGCTGGACCGCACGCCGATCAGCCGCGAGAAGCCCTACCTGTTCGTGGACGACGCCGGCCGCTACCAGGTCCGCGTCCCGCAGGCCCGGCGCGACACCCGCGGCGTCTCCTGGGCCGACGGCCCCACCGCGGGCCGCACGGTCCCGCTGACGGACTTCTTCGTCGCCAAGCCCACCGACCCGGTCCGCGAGATCAACCGGCAGTTGGCCCGCGGCAAGCACCTCCTGCTCACGCCGGGCGTGTACGACGTCGCGCGCGGCATCGAGGTCAAGCGCCCCGGCACGGTCGTGCTCGGCCTCGGGCACGCCACGCTGACCGCCGTCGGCGGCTCGACCCCGCTGGAGGTCGCCGACGTGCCGGGCGTGGTGATCGCCGGCGTCACGATCGACGCGGGCGCCGAGGAGTCGCCGGTGCTCCTGCGCGTGGGCCACAAGAACAGCCGGGGCTGGAGCGTCCCGGGCGACCCGACCACGCTGTCGGACGTGTACTTCCGCGTCGGCGGCCCGCACGTCGGCAAGACCGACACCGCGCTGGAGGTCAACAGCGACCACGTCCTGATCGACCACACGTGGGTGTGGCGCGGCGACCACGGCGTGGAGGGCTTCACCGACACCCAGCGCTGGCAGACCAACACCGGCCGCACGGGCGTCGTCGTCAACGGCGACCACGTCACCGCGACCGGCCTGTTCGTCGAGCACTTCCAGCGCTACAACACGGTCTGGAACGGCGAGCACGGCACCACCGTGCTGTACCAGAACGAACTGCCCTACGACCCGCCCACGCAGGCGGACTGGATGAACGGCGCCGTCGAGGGCTTCGCCGGCTACAAGGTCGGCGACCGCGTGAAGCACCACACCCTGCACGGCGGCGGCGTGTACGTGTTCAACCAGAACAACCCGTCGATCCACACGGAGAACGGGTTCGAGGTGCCGACGACACCGGGCGTGCGGCTGCGCCACATCATGACCGTCAACCTCAGCGCCGGAACGATCGACCACGTGGTCAACGGCCTGGGCGAGGCGGCGGACACCACGCGCGTCGGCGTGCCGGTGTACGTGACCGAGTACCCGTAGGCGGTGGGGCCGGCCGGGTGCGCGTCATCCGGTCGGCCACACGCGGATCCTGCCGTCGGCGCCGGCGGACACCAGGGTCCGGCCGTCGGCGCTGTAGGTCAGGTCCGCGACGCGGGCGGTGTGGCCGGTGAGCGATTCCCTCACCTCCCCGGTCGCGGCGTTGACCAGTTGCACGGTGTTGTCGGGCGCGCCGAAGGCGAGGGTCCTGTGGTCGGGGCTGACGGTCCACGGGCCGTCCGGGGTGCCGGTGTTGACCAGCTCGCCTGTTGCGACTTCCCAGAGCTGCCCCGTTTTCCGGTCGAACCCGGTGGTGATGAGCGTCTTCCCGTCGGTGCTGAACGAGACGGGTTCGCCGGTGGCGTCGAGGAGGCGGATCCGCTTGCCGGTGGCGGTCTCCCACAGGCTGATCTTCTCGGTGTAGGAGCTGCCGGCGGCGATGGTGCTGCCGTCGGGGCTGAACACGGCGGCGTAGCCCGCGTCGAGGGTGGCGGTGTTCCTGCCGGTGGCGACGTCCCACACGCGGATCGTCCGGTCGACCGCGCCGGTGACCAGCAGGCGGCCGTCACGGCTGAAGGACATGTCCTGAACGCCGTTGGTGTGGCCGGGGAGGGTCGCTTTCAGCTGACCGTCGGCGGTGTTCCAGAGGCGGACGGGGTTGTCGAACGGGCTGTCGCACGCGCAGGTGGAGGCGGTGGCGATGGTGCCGCCGTCCGGGCTGAACGCCAGACTGGGGCCGGTGTTGGTGCCTTCGAGGGTCGCCCGGACGAGGTGGGTCCTGCGGTCCCAGAGCGTCGCCGCGCCGGTGTCCGTGCCCAGGGCGATGGTGTTCGGGTCGGCGCTGAAGGCGAAGAACGACGGGTGGCCCGCCAGGTTGTCGATCTCCTGTCCACTGTGGACGTCCCAGAGGCGGACGCGTTCACCCGCCGCGCCGGTGGTGAAGCCGGCGAGGGTCTTGCCGTCGGGGCTGAGCACGACCTTCTCGGCCGTGCCGGTGATGACGGAGCCCGCCGCCTTGGCGTTGGCGCCGCTGCCGCCTTCGGTCTTGTCCCGGTTGAGCCACACGACGACCGCGGTGGTGGCGAGGGCGATGGTGGTGAGGACGGCGATGAGCAGGGCGCGGTGGGAGGCCAGGCGGCGGACCGCGAACCGGGGTTTCGGGGGCTCGGCGGCCGGTGGGGGAGTGGCGGCCGGTGGGGGAGTGGCGGCCGGAGCGGGTGGTGCCGCGGCCGGTCGCCGCCGACTTCTCCAGGACCTCCAGGCCCGACGGCGCGGCCGACTTCAGGGCCGTGTAGACCTCGTCCGACGCGGTCTTCGTGTTCGCCTTGT
>NZ_JBEZBW010000202.1:0-4138 GCF_040647305.1 Saccharothrix sp. NPDC042600
ATTGCCGTTTGACGGGGTGTAGGTGACGAAATCCGTCATCCCATTGGCGTCGAAATCGCCTGAATAGGCGGCCGTGTTCCCGCCAACTATGTTGACGTACCGGCGCGCGTGGTAATTGCTCGTCGCCCAGCCGTCGAGCGTGGCGCCGTTGAAGGTCGCCCCGGTCACCTTCTTCACCGGGGTCGATCCGAACGAGTAGTAGGTGAAGTGGACGCGGTCGGAGTCGTATCCGCCGAACAAGATCACGTGCTCGGAGAACGTGAGCACGTCACCCGGCCGAAGTGCTTCTCGGCTGACCGGGCGGAACCGGGAGTCCGTGAGCATGTTGCCGGACGTCAGGCTGGACGGCAGGTGCAGCGCCATCGACACGTACCCGGAGCAGTCCGTGCGGTAGTACCTGCCGTCCGAATCCGGGTAGGAGCCGCCCTGGTTGTACTGGATTCCTCTGTTCAGCCAGTACTCGGCTCTCGAGATCACCTCGGACTGCGAGATCCGCCCTCCGACTTCACTGGCTTGTGCGGTGACCGGCGTGAACACCGCGCCCATCACGAGTGACCACAGCAGCCCCGTCACCACGGCCGCCACCATCGTTTTGCGTAGCATCGTGAGCCTTTCCCCTTTCTCGTCGTCGAACGGCGAGAAAGCTAGGAAGGGGCTCTGGAACGGTTCTGGACGGAACCTGGATGTCAGGTGAGCGGGTCAGCCGCCCCCATCGAGGTGCACAGGTCGACTGCCCGGTCTCTGTGCACACCAGCCTGCTCGCGGCCGTCGAGCGCGCGGGCGAGACCCGCGTGGGCGCGTGCTTCTTCGATCCGGTACTCGATGCGCGAGGCGATGGCCAACGCCTCTCGGTGGTGGTGCACTGCCGCGTCCACCTGGCCCGCCGCGTATTCGATGCAGCCGAGGACGTTGTGCGCGGTGCTCAAGTGGTCCTGGTTCACGCCGTGGCTGAGCGCGGCGAAGGCGCGTGACGCAAACTCACGCGCCTCCTCAAGCCTGTTCGCCCTACGCATCCCGTCGGCGGTCTTGACAAGTCCGCGCATGACGTAGTGGTGGTTGCCGATCTCCGAAGCCAAGGCCAGCCCTTCATCCAACAACGCCAGTGCGCGGTCGTGATCGCCCAGAAGGCTGTGCGCAGCACCCAGCCCGCAGAGGACGGACGCTTCCTCGCTCTGCTCGTCGATGTCCCGGCTGCGCCTCAGCGCGTTCTCCAGTTCGACCAGAGCCGCAGCGGGGGCACCGAGCGCCAGGTGCACGCGGCCGGTGTTGGCGACGCAGATCGCGGCTTGCCGGTGGGCGTTGGTCCGTTCCTGGATGGGCAGCGCACTCCGGTAGTGGGCGAGCGCTTCGTCGAACCGGCCCAGCCGGTGTGCCAGCATGCCCAGCACCACCAACGCATCGCTTTCCCGTGCCGCGTCACCTGAAGCTCGGGCGACCGCCAACGTGCGCGCCCCGGTGTCCATCGCCTCCCGGTAGCGACAACGGGAGTAACCGACCATCGTCAGGTGGTAGAGGCTTGCCATCTCCGCTGCGGGGTCGCCGATCCTGCGGGCGGCCGCCGGCGCCGGTTGCTGCACCAGGACCAGTTCGTCGAGGTGCTGACCGACGATGAGGCTGTGCCCGATCTCGCGCGGGAACGCGCAGGTGTGCCGGTCGAGTCGCGCCGAGGCGGCGTACCGGGCGGCGGCCACCAGGTTCTCGCGCTCGGCGGAGAACCACGTCATCGCGGTGGCGTGGTCCCGCAGCGCCGGTACGTCGGTGGGGACATGGGCGATCTTGGGCGCGATCGCACGCCTGCCCGGCTGGATCAGGTCCGCGGCGAGGTGGGCCACGTGCAAGTAGTAGTCCAGCAGACGTTCGACCGGTTCCTCGGTACCGAGGGACCGGGCGTACTCGCGCACCAGGTCGTGGAAGGTGTACCGCCCGCGGTCGCGCTGTTCGAGCAGGTGGTGGTCGAGCAGGTCTTCCAACACGTCCAAGGTGTCGTGGAACGGCATGCCGACCAGGGCGGCGGCCGCGTGCGGGTCGATGTCGTTGCCGGGGTTCGTCCCGAGCAGGCGGAAAACCCGCTGGTGCTCCGGTTCGAGGTGCTCGTAGGACAGGGCGAACGCGGACACCACATCGCGGTCACCGGCCGTGAGTTCGGCGAGCAACCGACGTTGCGCACCGAGCCGGGTGACCGCGTCCCTGACTATCCACTGTGGACGATGTGCGAGTCGCGCCGAGGCCATCCGCAGCGCCAGCGGCAGTCGGCCGCACAGCTCCACCAGTTCCGCGACGCCGGCGGGATCGGCGACCGCTCGCGCACCCACCACCCGTTCGACCAGGGCACGCGCGTCCTCTCGGGGCAGGACGTCGAGCGAGAGCTGCGCGGCGCCGTCGAGCACGAGCCTTCGCCTGCTCGTAACCATGGTGAGGCAGGTGGCTGAACCGGCCAGCAGCGGGGCGACCTGCCGGGAGTCGGCGGCGTTGTCCAGCATGACGACGGCTCGTCGGGCCGCCATCTCGTTGCGCCACGCCACCACCCGCTGGTCCAGTTCACCGGGGATGTCCGTGGACGGCACGCCGATGGCACGCAGCAGCGAGTCCAGGGCGGTGAAGGGCTCGACCGGGGACCGGCCGGGAGTGAACCCGTGCAGGTCGACGAACACCCTCGCGTCCGGGTAGCGCTCACCGAGTCGGTGTGCGGCGCGCACCGCCAGCGCGGTCTTCCCCACGCCCGCCATACCGTCGACCACGACCACGGTCGACGCGCCGCACAGGATCGCCAGCTCATCGGCGCGCCCGGAGAAGTCCGGCAGGTCCGGCGGCAACGACACGCGGACCCGTGCCGCAGGTGAGGCTCGAGTACCGGCGGACAGCGCCGGGTCCGCGCGCAGAATGCGTTCGTGCAACTCGCGCAAGTCGGGACCCGGGTCCAAGCCCAGCTCCGCGGCCAGCAGCGCGCGGGTTTCCTGGTAGCGGCGCAACGCGTCTGCTTGTCTGCCACAGCGATACAGCGCGAGCACTTCGAGCGCTACCAGTTTCTCCCGCAACGGGTGCGCGCCGACGATGACCGAGAGCTCGTCGAGGATCTCGCGGTGTTGGCCGCCGTCGAGCGCCGCCGCGGCCCACTCCTCCGCGACGGTCAACCGCTCGGCGTCGAGACCGACCCGGACGCGAGCGACCACGTCCGACACAGCCACCCCGGACAACGCTGGTCCGCGCCACAGCGCGAGCGCGGCCCGAAGGTCGTCCGGGCCCGATGCGGCACGGACGAGCGCGCGGAACCGGTGCAGGTCGACGATCGACGGATCGACTTCCAGGGCATAACCCGATGAACGCCGACCGATCTCCACCTCCGCCGGCCGCAGCACTTTGCGCAGGCGTGACACATAGCCGTGCACTAGTCCCCGGGCGTCGCGCGGCAGGGCCTCACCCCACAACGCGTCGACAAGACGGTCGACCGACAGGGCCTCGCCGGCCTCCACTGCGAGCAACCCCAACAGGGTTCGTTGCAGGGGCGGGCCCACGGGAAGGCGCTCGCCGTCGAGCCAGACCTCGACCGAACCGAGGACACCGACTTTTCGCACCGGGACACCGTAGTCGCTGCTATGGTCCGCTCGAAGACGGTTTTGAGCTCTGGGGGGACTCGATGCGTGTGCTTGCTCTTGCGCTGTGCGCGATCCTGTCGGTCGGAGTGCTTCCCGCGCCGGCCGCGGTCGCGGTTGAGCAAGGAGCCGACGTGTGCGCCAAGTACGCGTCGGGCGCGGGGTTCTCCGGGAACGACCTTGTCGAGGCCATCGCGATCGGCATGGGGGAATCAGACTGCCGGACGTACTTCAACGACCCGACGCCGCAGGACCAGGGCATGTGGCAGATCCAGGTCGTTTCGTCCGACCCGTGGCGCAACGGCACGTACGGCGATCTGAGAGACCCGTCCTTCAACGCACGAGCGACCTACCACCTGTCCGGTGGAGGGGCCAACTGGCACGCGTGGAGCACCTACACCGACCCCTTGAACCCGCGCTACTACGGCAACTACCTGCCCGCAGCCAGAATTGCCGCGCAGAAGTACAACCGTGCCGCGCGATACTCGGGTGATTTCGACGGTAACGGGTTGACCGACTTCACGGTCTACCGGCCCACCACCGGCAAC
>NZ_JBEZBW010000203.1:0-3972 GCF_040647305.1 Saccharothrix sp. NPDC042600
GCGGCCGGTGGCGGGCGGTGCGGCGGCCAGCGGCGGGCGGCGGGCGGCGGTGCGGTGGTGGGCGGGTGCTGGCCGGGTGGGTCGGGGCCGCCGTCACAGCTGGGCGGGGGGCGCGGCTGCGAGGTGCGGCGAGGCGGGGTGGGTGGGTGGGTGGGTTGCGCGGTTCGTTGGTGCGTTCCGCGAAGGTCCCCCTGCCGTGCCCGCCCGCTCCATATCACGGGACGTGCGGCGGGTGGAGTGGTTCCCGATTCTGCATGTCACTCGATCGGGTACACCGACCGCCCTTACCAGATTCGATCATACCAACACACCACCTGGGGCCCGTTCACGCCACCCGCCACAACATGTAGTGTCCAGCGCGCTGGTGGTTCACCGTCCTACCCGGTGAGGCAAGAGGGAACCCGGTGTGAGTCCGGGACTGCCCCGCAGCGGTGAGCGGGAACGACCGCCGTCAGACAAGCACTGGGTCCAGTGGGCCTGGGAAGCGACGGCCAGTAGGTGTGTGCACGGCGCCCGCGAGTCCGAAGACCTGCCACCCGTGCGCGCGCCGGACCTCGGCGTGCGGTCTGGTCCTGCTCACGAGGAGAGAGCCTTGACCGTTGTCGACGCGCGGCCGTGGGACGGCCTGCGTCTTGAGTTGGCGCGACTCACCGCCGACCTGCCCGATGTTCGCACCGACCAGGTCCTCCGGCTGGTCGCAGCCGGGGCTGGAGGCAGTGCCGGAGCCGGAGCCCAAGAGCAAGAGCTGGTGGTTCGGGAGTTGGCGGTCCGGGGTGCTGCCGCCCTGACGGCCACCGATCCGCAGTACTCCAAGCTCGCCGCGCGGCTGCTGGCCGGGACGATCCGGACCGAAGTGGGGGACCGTCGGAGCTTCTCCGCGAGCGTGGAGCTCGGCACCCGGCTGGGACTGCTGTCGGAACGGCTGGCCGGGTTCGTCGCCCGGCACGCCGACGCCCTGGACGACACGATCGACGAAGCCGCCACGGACCGGTTCGAGTACTTCGGGCTCAAGACCGTCTACGACCGCTACCTGTTGCGCCACCCCGAGAAGCGCACCGTCATCGAAACACCCCAGCACTTCTTCCTGCGCGTCGCCTGTGGCCTGTCGGAGACAGTCGAGGAGGCGCGGGAGCTGTACGCCCTGCTCTCCCGCCTCGACTACCTGCCCAGCTCCCCCACCCTCTTCAACGCCGGCACCCGCCACCCGCAGCTGTCGTCGTGCTTCCTGCTCGACTCGCCCCGCGACGAGCTCGACTCGATCTACCACCGCTACGCCGAGGTCGCACGGCTCTCCAAGTTCTCCGGCGGCATCGGCGTCTCGTGGACCCGCGTCCGCTCCCGGGGCTCGCTGATCCGCGGCACCAACGGCCGTTCCAACGGCATCGTGCCGTGGCTGCGCACCCTGGACGCCTCGGTCGCCGCGGTCAACCAGGGCGGCCGGCGCAAGGGCGCGGCGTGCGTCTACCTCGAACCCTGGCACGCCGACGTCGAGGAGTTCCTGGAACTGCGCGACAACACCGGTGACGAGGCGCAGCGCACCCACAACCTCAACCTGGCCCTGTGGGTGCCCGACGAGTTCATGCGGCGCGTCGAGGCCGACGACCCCTGGTCGCTGTTCGACCCCAAGGACGTCCCGCACCTGACCGACCTCTGGGGCGCGGACTTCGACGCCGCCTACCAGCGGGCCGAGCGGCAGGGCCTGGCCAAGCGCACCCTGCCCGCCCGCGCCCTGTACGGCCGCATGATGCGCACCCTCGCCCAGACCGGCAACGGCTGGATGACCTTCAAGGACACCGCGAACCGCACGTCCAACCAGACCGCGGTCCCGAGCAACGTCATCCACCTGTCCAACCTGTGCACCGAGATCCTGGAGGTCACCGGCGACGACGAGACCGCCGTGTGCAACCTCGGCTCGGTCAACCTGGCCCGCCACACCACCCCCGACGGCATGGACTGGGACCGCCTGCGCGCGACCGTCCGCACGGCCGTGAAGTTCCTCGACCGCACGATCGACCTCACCTACTACCCCACCCCGGCGGCGGGCGGCGGCAACCGGCGCTGGCGGCCGATCGGGCTGGGCGTGATGGGCCTCGCCGACGTGTTCTTCCAGCACGGGCTGGCCTTCGACGCGCCGGAGGCGCTGGACCTGTCCACCCGGATCGCCGAAGAGATCGCGTTGACGGCGTTCGAGACCTCGGCGGAGCTGGCCGAGCGGCACGGTCCGCACCCCGAGTTCGGCGCCACCCGGGCCGCCCGCGGCGAGCTGCACCTCGACCACTTCCCGCACGCGGACCCGCGACAGCCCGAGCGCTGGCGGCGACTGCGCGAGCGGATCGCCCGGCACGGGCTGCGCAACTCGCTGGTCGTGGCCATCGCGCCCACCGCCACCATCGCCTCCATCGCGGGCTGCTCGGAGTGCATCGAGCCGGTGGTGTCCACGCTGTTCAAGCGCGAGACCCTGTCCGGCGAGTTCCTCCAGGTCAACCCGTACCTGGTGCGCGACCTCAAGGCCCTGGGCCGCTGGGACCAGACCACCCGCGACGCGATCAAGCGGGCCGACGGCTCGGTCCAGGGCCTCGACCTGCCCGCCGACCTCAAGGCCCGCTACCGGACCGCGTGGGAACTGCCGCAGAAGGCGCTGATCGACCTCGCCGCCGCGCGCACCCCGTACGTCGACCAGGGGCAGTCGCTGAACCTGTTCTCGGCCTCCCCCACCATCGGCAAGCTGTCCTCGATGTACGCCTACGCCTGGCGCGCCGGTCTCAAGACCACCTACTACCTGCGCTCCCGGCCCGCGACCCGCATCAACCAGACCACCGTTCCCGCCGGGGCGGCGTGCGACCTGGAGAACCCCGAGACCTGCGAGGCCTGCCAGTGACGCTCCTGGACCCCGGCATGGACCTGACCCTGCGCCCCATGCGCTACCCGGACTTCTACGAGCGGTACCGGGCCGCCATCCGCAACACGTGGACGGTCGAGGAGGTGGACCTCGCCGCCGACGTCGCCGACCTGGCCCGCCTCACCCCCGCCGAGCACCACCTGGTGCACCGGCTGGTCGCGTTCTTCGCCACCGGCGACTCGATCGTGGCCAACAACCTGGTGCTCAACCTCTACCAGCACGTCAACGCGCCTGAGGCCCGCCTGTACCTCTCGCGCCAACTGTTCGAGGAGGCCGTGCACGTCCAGTTCTACCTGACCCTGCTGGACACCTACCTGCCCGACCACGACGAGCGCGCGCGGGCGTTCGCCGCGATCGAGCACATCCCGTCGATCCGCGCCAAGGGCGAGTTCTGCTTCAAGTGGATCGACTCGATCAACGGCCTGGCCGAGCTGCGCACCCGCGACGAGCGCCGGGCGTTCCTGCTCAACCTGATCTGCTTCGCCGCGTGCATCGAGGGCCTGTTCTTCTACGGCGCCTTCGCCTACGTGTACTGGCTGCGCTCGCGCGGCCTGCTGCAAGGCCTCGCCACGGGCACGAACTGGGTGTTCCGCGACGAGTCGATGCACATGAACTTCGCGTTCAGCGTCGTGGACACCGTCCGCGCCGAGGAGCCGGAGCTGTTCGACGACGCGTTGCGCGCCGAGGTGACCGCCATGCTGCGCGAGGCGGTCGAGGTGGAGTTCCGGTTCGCCCAGGACGTGTGCGGCGACGGCCTGCCCGGCATGAACGCCCGGGACATGCGCGAGTACCTGTCGTACGTGGCCGACCAGCGGCTGGTGCGGCTGGGCCTGGCCCCGGTGTTCGGGGCGGCGAACCCGTTCCCGTTCATGGAGTTGCAGGACGTGCAGGAGCTGACCAACTTCTTCGAACGGCGCGTGTCGGCCTACCAGGTGGCGGTGCCGGGCACGGTCGCGCTGGACGAGGACTTCTGAGGCGGAACCCGAATCACCGAGCCAGTTCCTTCCGCATCCCCGAAAACCCACCCACGGCCAACGCCGCTCCCCCGCCCAACGTCAGCGCCACCAGCAGAC
>NZ_JBEZBW010000204.1:0-3714 GCF_040647305.1 Saccharothrix sp. NPDC042600
CGGCCCGGCGTGGCCCGACCCAGCGCCGCCCGACCCAGCCCGGCGTGGCAGGCCCGGCGGCGGCAGCAGCCCCACCACGAGGCCTCGCGGCAGGGCGGGCGCGTGGTTGGGCCGGCGGCGGTGGCTGGGAGCGGCGCGGGCGGGCGCGCGGACGGGGATTGGTGGTGGCGGCGTGAGGCGGTTGGGAGCGGCGGTTCGGGTCGAGGGAGTGGGGAGTCGGTCGCCGGAAAGCGGGTTGTCCGGCCATTTGCGTGTTTCTCCGGGAGAAGCCACTCCGGCCGGCAGCGTGAAGTCCGCTTGCGTGCGCGAGACTCGGACCCAACCGGGGAATCCGCAATTCTGCACCGGAGCGTTCAACTCCGCGCTAAACACCCCGAGCGCAAACCGGGAGTTGTTCGGGAAAAGCGTCCGCGAACGGCGAAGGGGCCCGGTCCGAGGTGGACCGGGCCCCTTCGGGTGCCGCTGGGATCAGAAGTCCATGCCGCCCGCGTCCGGGACGGCCGGCGCGCCGGAGGACTTCTCCGGCTTGTCGGCCACCACGGCCTCGGTGGTCAGGAACAGCGCGGCGATGGAGGCCGCGTTCTGCAGGGCCGAGCGGGTGACCTTCGTCGGGTCCGGCACGCCGGCCGCGAGCAGGTCCTCGTACACGCCGGTCGCGGCGTTGAGGCCGTGGCCGACGGGCAGGCCCTTGACCTTCTCCACCACGACGCCGCCCTCAAGGCCGGCGTTGACGGCGATCTGCTTGAGCGGGGCCTCGACGGCGACCTTGACGATGTTGGCGCCCGTGGCCTCGTCGCCCTCCAGCTTCAGGCCCGCGAAGGCGGCCTCGGCGGCCTGGAGCAGCGCGACGCCACCACCGGCGACGATGCCCTCCTCGACGGCGGCCTTGGCGTTGCGCACCGCGTCCTCGATGCGGTGCTTGCGCTCCTTCAGCTCCACCTCGGTGGCGGCGCCGGCCTTGATGACCGCCACACCACCGGCGAGCTTGGCCAGGCGCTCCTGGAGCTTCTCGCGGTCGTAGTCGGAGTCCGACTTCTCGATCTCGGCCCGGATCTGGTTGACGCGGCCCTGGATCTGCTCGGCGTCACCCGCGCCCTCGACGACCGTGGTCTCGTCCTTGGTCACGACGACCTTGCGGGCCTTGCCCAGCAGGGACAGGTCGGCGTTCTCCAGCTTGAGGCCGACGTCCTCGGTGATGACCTGGCCGCCGGTCAGGATCGCGATGTCCTGCAGGATGGCCTTGCGGCGGTCGCCGAAGCCCGGGGCCTTGACGGCGACGGACTTGAACGTGCCGCGGATCTTGTTGACCACCAGGGTCGCCAGGGCCTCGCCCTCGACGTCCTCGGAGATGATCAGCAGCGGCTTGCCGGACTGCATGACCTTCTCCAGCAGCGGGAGCAGGTCCTTGACCGACGAGATCTTGGAGCCGTAGAGCAGGATGTACGGGTCCTCCAGGACCGCTTCCTGACGCTCCGGGTCGGTGACGAAGTAGCCCGAGATGTAGCCCTTGTCGAAGCGCATACCCTCGGTCAGTTCGAGTTCGAGGCCGAGCGCGTTGCTCTCCTCGACGGTGATGACGCCTTCCTTGCCGACCTTGTCCATGGCCTCGGCGATCAGCTCGCCGATGGTCGAGTCGCCCGCGGAGATGGACGCCGTGGCGGCGATCTGCTCCTTGGTCTCGACCTCCTTGGCGGTCTTGAGCAGCTGCTCGGTCACGGCCTCGACGGCCTGCTCGATGCCGCGCTTGAGGCCCAGCGGGTTGGCGCCGGCGGCCACGTTGCGCAGGCCCTCGCGGACCAGGGCCTGGGCGAGCACGGTGGCGGTGGTCGTGCCGTCACCGGCGACGTCGTCGGTCTTCTTCGCCACTTCCTTGACGAGCTCGGCCCCGATCTTCTCCCACGGGTCCTCAAGCTCGATCTCCTTGGCGATCGAGACGCCGTCGTTGGTGATGGTCGGCGCGCCCCACTTCTTCTCGAGCACGACGTTGCGGCCCTTCGGGCCCAGCGTCACCTTGACGGCGTCGGCGAGGGTGTTCATGCCACGCTCGAGACCGCGGCGGGCGTCCTCGTCGAACGCGATCATCTTGGCCATTGCGGTGTGTTCCTCCGCCTTATAAACGACTCATGGGGCCACTGCGGACAGGTGCCCGCAGCGGAACACGGTGCTTGGCCAGGCTCGGTGCCCGCGACGGACGACCCACCCGGGACTACCGGGTGCGCCTCACCGTCCCAGCCTGCGTGCTGGCACTCAGGTGTTCCGAGTGCCAGCACCGTGTTTAGCACTCACCGCCGTCGAGTGCAAGAACCCCAGGTCAGCGGGACGTCTTGACGGGCACGCTGGTGGGCAGCGGCTTGGCGCTGGTCGTGGTGCCGCCCACGTCGATGGACTGCCCGGAACTGGTGGACTGCGGGGGCCGCGGCGGCTCGTCCTTGGGCGTGAGGATCAGCACGACGATCACGATGGCGATGATCGCCACCACGCCCGCGACCACGGGCGCGAACCACGCGGGCCGCTGCTTCTTGGCCGAGGTGAACGCCGACGCGCCGCCCATCTGGGTCGGCGGGCGCAGCCGCACCGGCTCGGCGAGGAACCCGGGCTGGTGCGCGAAGCCCTGCGGCGGCTGCGGCTGCGCGGGCATCCCGCCCGACGGCGGCCCCACCACCGGGGTCGGCCCGGACACGGGCGCGTCGACCCGGCGCGGCGGGGTGGTCACGGTCGCCGCGCCGCCCAGCGCGGTGCGGACGGCGGCGATCAACTCCTGGCACGACCCGTAGCGCTGGTCGGGGTTCTTGGCGGTGCCCTTGCGCAGGGCGTCGTCGATGCCCGGCGGCAGCGCGACCAGCGAGGTCAGCGCCGGGATCTCCTGGCCGAGGTGGCCCTGGATGACGTCCTGCACGCCGCCCTGGAACGGGGGCCGCCCGGACAGGCACGCGAACACCATGCAGGCCAGCGCGTACTGGTCGGTGCGGCCGTCGAGCGGCTCGCCGCGCAGGTGCTCGGGCGCGGCGTAGGTCGGGGAGCCGAGGAAGTCGCCGGTCCGGGTGCGGTGGCCGGTGGCGCCGCGCCGGGTCAGGCCGAAGTCGGCGAGGTAGACGTGCTCGCGGGCCGCTTCCTTGGTCGTGACCAGCACGTTCGCCGGTTTCACGTCGAGGTGGACCAAGCCCTTGCCGTGCAGCATGTCCAGCGCTTCGGCGACCTGGCCGAGCAGCGTGAGCGTGCGGGCGGGCGAGATCGGGCCGTCCTTGATGTGGGAGGACAGGTCCTGGCCGTCGACCAGCCGCATCGCGATGTAGAGCAGGCCGTCGACCTCGTCGAAGTCGTAGAGCGGCACGATGTTGGCGTGGTCGATCGCCGAGGTGTTGCGGGCCTCGTCCACGAACCGCTCGCGGAACTCGGCGTCGGCGGTCAGGTGCTCGCCGATGACCTTCAGCGCGACCTTGCGGCCGAGCCGGACGTCCGTGGCCTTGTAGGTCACGCTCATGCCACCGCGGCCGAGCACCCCGTCGATCCGGTAGTGGCCCAGCCGTCGCCCAGACAGGTCCTCCGACACGCGAGGCAGCCTAACGTCCGGCCGAACGGGCGTGCGGGCGGTTCCGGGTAAGTCCGGTCACGGCCGGCGCAGGGGCGGGCTCGACCACGCGCGCGGGCGCGGGTCCGGGCGTCGGCACGGACGCGGGTCCGGGCGTGGGCGCGGGCGCGGGTCCGGGCGCGGGC
>NZ_JBEZBW010000205.1:0-3606 GCF_040647305.1 Saccharothrix sp. NPDC042600
CCGGGGTCGGCCGGGCCGGGGTCGGCCGGGGTGGGGTCGGCCGGGGTGGGGTCGGCCGGGGTGGGGTCGGCCGGGGTGGCGGGGGTGGCGGTGCCGGCGGCGGGGCCCCGGTGGCGGATTTCTGTGCAGCGGAAGGCTTGATCGGGGCCCTCCACGGCGCTGACCACGTCCATCAGCGTGATCCGCTCGGGTGCTCGGGCCAGCCGGAAGCCGCCCCTCGGACCGGGGGTCGAGGTCAGCAGGCCCGCCCTGGCCAGCGCCTGGAGCTGCTTGTTCAGGTAGGCGGCGGGCAGCTCGTAGTAGGCGGCCAGGCGCGTCGCCGGGATCGCCCGCTCACCGATCCACGCCAGGTTCAGGCAGCAGTGCACCGCCCACTCGACGCCCTCGCCCATCCGCATATCTGGATATTAGATGTCCAGAATAGCGCGCCGCAACCATGATCATGCGGTCGCCAGCGCGCGCAACGCCTCGTAGGAGCGCTGGACGAACGGGTCGCGCAGGCCCGGACCCGAGTTGGCCAGCGCCACCAGCGCCGTCCCGGTGTCCGGGCTGCACCCCGCGAACGCGGTGAACCCGCGCGTGCCGCCCGCGTGGAACAGCAGCGTGCGACCGGGGCGGGCGCGGCGGTTCCAGACCAGGCACACGTCGTCCGTGGTTCCCGGCCGCACGACGCGCGGGCGGGCGACGTCGGTCAGGGCGGCGGCCAGCGGTGTGGCGTCCGGGTCGAGCAGGGCGGTCACATAGCGCAGCAGGTCCTGGGCGGTGGACCGGAGCGCGCCGGCCGCGGGCAGGCCCGGGATGTCCCACGGCGGGCGCGGTCGGCCGTGCCAGTGGCCGGTCGCCTGGCGGGCGGCGGTGCAGTCGGTGTCGTGCAGGCCCAACGGGCGCAGGACGCGGTCCGCGAGCAGCTCCGCGTACGGGACGCCGGCCGCGCGGGCCAGCGCGAAGCCCAGCAGGGCGACGCCGTAGTTCGAGTAGCGGTAGCCCGGACGGGTCCTGGTGCGCGGCAGGGCGGCCAGGAGGTCGTCCGGGCCGAACGCCGCGTACGGGGTGCTGAACCACCTCGGCAGCGCGGTGCGCAGCAGACCCGGCGGGAGCCTCGGCAGGCCGGACGTGTGGGTGGCCAACTGGTCGAGGGTGATCGGGGCGTCGAGGGCGCCTTCGGGCAGGTAGCGGCGCACTTCGTCGTCGTGGGCGACCTCGCCGGCGGCGACCATCCGGGCCAGCAGGAGCGCCGTGAACGTCTTGGTCAGCGACCCGATCTCGAACCGGGTGGTCGGGGTGAGCGGGTCGCCGTCGCGGGCGGTCGTGCCGGACAGCAGGACGGTGTCCTCGTGCCGGCGGCGCGCGGCCACGGCGACACCGGTCGCGCCCGGTGCGGCGGACAGCAGCGGGACGAGGTGTTCGTCCATCACGCGCCGAGCAGGCGGGACAGGGCGAGCGTCCCCGCGATCGCGGCCACGACGGTGGGGTGCTGGTGGTCGGCGAACCGCGTGGCGGGGTCGTCGTCGACGGGGTCGTTGTCGCGGGGCAGGAGGCCGTCGGCGTGCTGGGCGTCGGCCAGGACCTGCCACCCGGCCGGGTCGAGGTGCGGTTCGGGCAGGCAGGCGCCGACGATGAGCAGCTCGCCGACGAGGTCCCACTGCGCCACCTCGGCCCAGACGTCCACCCAGGCCGGCAGCCACATGGCCAGGTAGTCGGCGATGTCGGCGGGGAGGTCGTGCGGGCGGGCGCCCCAGTCGGTGAGGTGGAAGACGGTGTGGGTGAGGTGGTAGCCGGTGGACCAGTCGATCGCCCACGGCTCCGGTGTGCGGCCCAGCCAGGTGGCGCGGGTCAGGGCCGGCCAGTCCGGGTCGCGGCCGATGCCCGTGGTGCGCCGCGCGTTGGCGACGGCGAGGTTCCGGTTCGGCAGGACCTCCGTGGTGGCCCCGACGGCGGCGCTGTGCCGCAGGAGCGCGTGCAGCCGGTCGTGGCGCAGGCCGGCGCGGGCGAAGTGGGCGTAGGTCTCCAGCGGGTCGGTCAACAGCCAGTGCCGCAACTGGCGCTCGTAGAGCAGGTCGCCCGCGCGGAACTCCGACCAGGTGAAGTCCAGCAGGTCACGGGCCTGGGCGAGGGTCGCGGGCCCGGCCACGCCCTCGCGCAGCACCAGGGACGCGGCCAGCGCCGTCTCGCCGAGGGGCTTGTAGTGGTGGTCCGGGTCGCCGATGTCGGTGGCGCCCTCCGGGAACGCGCCGAGGCGGCGGTGGGTGTGCAGCCAGTCGAGGGCGGTGCCGGCGAGCTTGTGGGCGTGGTGGGCCACGGACGGGGTCACGCGGCCTCCAGCAGCCGGCGGGTCACGGCGAGGTCGAGGGCGAGGCGCGGTCCGGTGCCCGCGTAGAGGTGGAGGTGGCGGGTGAGGAGGACCGGGTCGAGCGGTTGGTCGACGCCGGCGTGGTGCAGCAGGGCGACCCAGCGGGCCAGCCGCACGGCGGTCGCGTAGTCGCGGCGCAGCACCGACCGGGTCGCGCCCCGGCCCAGCGCCTCGGCGTGGTCGAACACGGCCGCCACGACCGGGCCGCCCAGTCCGGGCAGGGCCAGCGGCGCGAGTTGGGCGACGTGCACGGACCACGTCTGCCAAGCGCTTGCGTCGCCCAGGACGGCGGTCGCGTCGCCCGGTGGGCACGGGTCGGGCTCGCACGGGTCGGCGAGGCGGAGGAGGGCGGTCGCGGTCGCCCAGTCGCGCCAGGCCGTGACGTGCTGCTCGTGCGAGGCGGGCTCGCGGACCACGGGGAAGCAGGCGAAGGAGTCGGACACGACCTCGACGTCCCCCGGGTCGAGCAGGTGGTCGGCGAGCAGGTGCGGCGCGAACAGGTCGGCCCCGACCAGCCGGACCGCGCCGAGGACGAGCGTCCGGTCGTCGGCGGAGTCGGCGTGCCGCACCAACCCGGGCCGCTCCCGACCGCGCAGGGCGTCGACCACCTGGCCGGCGAGCACGTCGGCCGCACCGGCCAGGGAGGTCTCGGCGAGGCGGCCACCGGTCGTCATCGGCGGGTGCCCCGGGTGGCGGTGGTCACCGGTCCTTCGGCTCCTTCGGTGTGGGGGGCGAGATGAGCAGCCCGAGCAGGAGTGCGCCGGCGGCGTGGGGCTCGTGGAGCGGGGCGTCGCTGACGGCGGTTTCGGGTGGGGCCATGAGGGTGGTGAGGGCGGTGCACTGCTCGGCGGTGGCGACCGGGAGGGTCAGGGCTTGGAGGGCCATCGCGTTTCTCCTCAAGTAGGGACACTGCTGTGGGTGTCCGGGTGATTACAGGTTCGAGTGCAACACAGCGGAGGGCGGTTGGGCCGGTGAACCATCCGTGTGAGTGACAAGAGGCGAAATAAACGGGCGATGACCCGAAAGGTGTTGGCACGCCTGGGTTTTGGTCGCGGGGGTGCGCTGGGAGGCGGGCGGTGGGGGGCGGAGCGGGAGCTGGGATGGGGGGCGGCAGGCGTGCGGAGACGGCGGGCTGGGCGGTGCCGGCGGCGCGAGCTGGCGCCCCCCCACCCCCCCCCCGCCGGGCCCCCCCCCCCCCCCCCCCCCCCCCCCCCCCCCCCCCCCCACAACCCCCGGGGCCCCAACGACGGGGGCGG
>NZ_JBEZBW010000206.1:0-3501 GCF_040647305.1 Saccharothrix sp. NPDC042600
CCCGACGCCGGTCGGGTCGCGCCGCCGGACGCCGGCCGGCCGCGCCCGCCGCAGCCCGGCCCCGAGTCGTCGCGCGCGAGCCTGGCCCGCCCGGTGCCGCCGCGCGAGCCGGTCACCGAGGTGCTGCCGCGCATCGCGGACAAGCTGACCCCGAACGTGCCGCTGGAGTCGCTGCCCACCGAGTCGGTGCTGATCGTGCCGCCGGCGCCGGGCCCCATGCCCGACCCGCTGCCCGACCAGACCGCCGAGGACTGGTTCGGCGACGACTCCGGCGAGATGCCGGTGGTCGAGCCGGAGAGCACCCAGTTCCACCCGTACGTCGATCTCGACGAGGACGACGAGGACGACGACTTCCGCCGCCCCGTCGCCGCCGAGGACGACGAGCCGGCCGGCCTCGCCGACGCCGACGAGGTGGAGGAGGAGGCGGGCGACCGCTCGCCGGGCCGCGAGTGGCTGGTCATGATCGGCCAGCTCGCCGTCGGCGTGCTGGGCGGCGCGGCCCTGTGGCTGGGCTTCAACTTCCTGTGGCGGACCCTCGCGCCCGCCGCCCTGGTGGTGGCGCTGGCGGTGACCGTGGGCCTGGTGCTCCTGGTGCGCCGCATCCGCCGCGCCGACGACCTGCAGACCACGGTCCTGGCCGTGCTGGTCGGCCTGATCGTCACCGTGTCCCCGGCCGCGATGCTCCTGGTGAAGTCTTGATCCCGGTCGGCCTGTCCACGGCCGCCGTGTGGCCGCGCCCGGTCGGCGCGGCGTTCGAGGCCGCCGCCGAACTGGGCTACGACGGCGTCGAGGTCATGGTGTGGGCCGACCCGGTCAGCCAGGACGTGCGGGCGTTGCAGCGGTTGGTGCGGCGCAGCGGCGTGCCGGTGCTGGCCGTGCACGCGCCGTGCCTGCTGATCAGCCAGCGCGTCTGGTCGCCGGACCCGGTGGAGCGGCTGCGCCGCAGCGTCCGCGCCGCGCAGGACCTGGGCGCGCGGACCGTCGTCGTGCACCCGCCGTTCCTGTGGCAGCGCCGGTACGCCGAGACGTTCCCGGACCTGGTCGCGGGCCTGGAGGACGAGAGCGGCGTCGCGATCGCGGTGGAGAACATGTTCCCGGTGCGCCGCAAGCTCGGCCGCGGCCGGTCGGTCGCGGTGACGGCGTTCCGGCCGTCCATCGACCCCACCGACGTGGGGCACCGCAACTACACGCTGGACCTGTCCCACGCCTCCGCCGCGCACATGGACGCGATGGAGCTGGCCAAGCGGATGGGCGACGGGCTGACCCACGTGCACCTGGCCGACGGCAGCGGCCTGCCCAAGGACGAGCACCTGGTGCCGGGGCGCGGCACGCAGCCGTGCGCCGAGCTGCTGGAGTCGCTGGCCCCGGCCGGCTTCACCGGGCAGGTGGTGCTGGAGGTCAACACCCGCAAGGCCAAGACCGACGCCGACCGGCGGGACCTGCTGGCCGAGTCGCTGCTGTTCGCCCGGCTGCACCTGTGAGCGTTCGTCGTCGAGTCGAGCTTTCCCGCCGACCAACGACTAGGGTCTTGATCGTGAATCCGTTGCGCTCGTTGATCCTCGCCGCCGCGGGCAACGAAGCGGTCCGGCGGGCGGTCGCGTCGGCACCGGTGAGCCGCGACGTCGTGCGCCGGTTCGTCGCGGGTGAGACCGTGGCCTCGGCGGTGGACGTGACCGGTGACCTGGTCGAGGACGGGTTGCGGGTCACGCTGGACTACCTGGGCGAGGACACCACCGACCGCGCGCGGGCCGAGCGGACCGTGCAGGCCTACCTCGCCCTGCTCGACCGGCTGCACGACGTGGGGCTGGCCGCCGACGCCGAGGTCAGCGTCAAGCTGTCCGCCGTCGGCCAGGCCCTGGACGAGCGGCTCGCGCTGGACAACGCCTCCCGCGTGTGCGCGGCGGCCGAGCAGTGCGGCACGACGGTCACCCTCGACATGGAGGACCACACCACCACGGACTCGACCCTGCGGGTACTGGCCGAGCTGCGCCGGGCGTGGCCGGACACGGGCGCGGTGCTCCAGGCGTACCTGCGGCGGACGCTGGACGACTGCGTCGCGCTGGCGGGCACCCGGGTCCGGCTGTGCAAGGGCGCGTACGCGGAGCCCGCGTCGGTCGCCTTCGTCGACCCGCACGAGGTGGACCTGAACTACGTGCGGTGCGCCAACGTCCTGCTCGCCGGCGGCGGCTACCCGATGTTCGCCACGCACGACCCGAGGTTGGTCGAGATCGTCGGCGAGCGGTCGCGGTGGTACGGGCGCTCGGTGGAGAACTTCGAGTTCCAGATGCTGTACGGCGTGCGGCCGACCGAGCAGCGGCGGCTGGCGGCGGAGGGGCACGTGGTGCGGGTGTACGTGCCGTTCGGCGAGCAGTGGTACGGCTACCTGATGCGGCGGCTGGCCGAGCGGCCCGCGAACGTGGCGTTCTTCCTGCGGTCCCTGGTCAGCCGCTCGTGAGGGGTTCGGTGGGTACTTCTGTGGGTTCTCCGGTGGGTTCTCCGGCCGTCTTTTCCGTGGCCAATGCGGTGCGTGCGCTGGGTGACGGCACGTACACGGCGTCCTTGCCCGGCGAGTGGACCATCGGGCCCAAGCCCCACGGCGGGTTCCTGCTGGCGCTGGCGGCTCGGGCGGCGGTCGACGCCGCGCAGGTCGCCATGCCGGGGGACGAGCGGGAGCCGTTGGCGGTGAGCGCCCAGTTCCTGCACGCGCCCGAGGTGGGGCCGGTGCTGTTGCGGACGTCCGTGCGCAAGGCCGGGCGGACGGCGACCGTGGTGGGGGTTGTGCTGGAGCAGCGCGGGCGGGCGTGCGTCGAGGCGGTGGTGACGGTCGGCCGGATGCCGGCGCAACAGCCGGACTACGCCGACCTGCCGCTGGTGGCCGCGTCCCCGCCGCCGGACGCCGTCGACCTGGCGACGCTGGGGTCGGGCGGGGTCTACAAGCTGGGCGCGGTGTGCGACGTGCGCCTGGACCGGGCGGGTGCGGGGTTCCTGACCGGCCGGGTCGGCGACCCGCTGGTGCTCACGCTGTGGGCGCGGCCGTTGGGCGAGGAGCCGGACCCCTACTTCGCGCTGGTGGTCGGGGACATCTCGATGCCGGTGACGTTCAACCTGGGGCGGTTCGGGTGGTCGCCGACCGTGCAGTTGACGGCGTTGTTGCGGGCTCGGCCGGTGGGTGGGTGGTTGCGGGTGCGGGTCGCCTGTTCCGCTGTGCACGGGCAGTGGTTCGACGAGGACGCTACTGTCATCGACTCTTCTGGTCGGTTGGTTTGCCAGGCTCGGCAGCTTGCTTTGACGCCTGCTTCCTCGTGAGTTGCGCTGGCGGGCGCTCTCAAGATCAAAGATGAAAGATCAAAAGCGAAGATCAAGAGCGAAGAGCGAAGAGCGGCGCTCGCCGCGCGGCAGGCCCCCGGGGGGTGGAAGGGCGTCGGTTCGTCCCCCGCACGGCCTGCCGGAGGCAACCACAGATCGCCGGGGTCGGCCAAAAAACTTTCGCTCGTTCCTCGC
>NZ_JBEZBW010000207.1:0-3367 GCF_040647305.1 Saccharothrix sp. NPDC042600
CTTCTGGCCGAGACGATCATGACCGCCCTGATCGGCAAGTTCGGTGATCTGTTCGGGCGCGCCACCACCAGCGCGGCCACCACCGCCGCCAGGCCGCCCCGCTTCCGCACGCCCGTCATCGGTACTCCTTCAACCGCTGCCACAGCCCGGCCGCCGACGCGACCGCCGCCACCAGCGCCAACAGCACCACCGCCGGCACCGCGCCGGTCAACGCGCCGCGCGCCCGCGCGATCGTGTCGGTCAACCGCGCCCGCGCCGCGTCCAACGACTCCCGCAGGTCGGTGTCCAGCGCGTCGAACGCCGCCGCCGCCCCCTCCGGCCCCGGGCCCAGCGCCAACCCGACCGCCGCGGTGTAGTCGCCCCGGTCGTCGGCCTCCCGCAGCCGCAGGTGGGCGTCCTGCCAGCGCACGAAGTGGTCCCGCGCCCGGTCCGAGGCCGCCCGCGCCAGCAGGCCCTGCAACTCCTCGGCCCGGGTCACGTAGAGCTCCTCGTACCTCGCGCCGCTGCCCCGCGCCACCAGCGTCAACGTCTCGTCGCCGCGCGCGGCCAGCGTCGCGATCCGGGCCCGGGCCAGCACGTCCACCACCTCGGCGTCGTCCTGGCTGGACGACGCGCCCGACACCGCCACCACCGACGCGCCCAACACCCACAGCAGCGACACCACCGACGCCGCCGTGGCCGCCACCAACCCGACGTTGAGCAGCCGGTTCGTCCTGCGGGTCAGGTACCGCTGCGCCGCCACGAGCACCGCCAGCAGCGACGCGCCCACCAGCAGCTCCAGCCACGGCAGGGTCGTCGCCCCGCCCAGGTCGCGCACCACGTTCGCGGTCTCGGCCCGGTAGAGCGACTGGGCGGCGGGCAGCAGCCGGTCGCGCATCAGCGTCGAGGCCTCCCGCAGGTAGGCCGCGCCCACCGGGTTGCCCTGCCGGTTGTGCGCCCGCGCCGTCTCCACCAGGCCCGTGTAGACCGGCAACTGCCCGGACAGCGTGGACAGCGCCCCGCCCAGCTCCGGCGACCGCGTGATCTCCCCGGTCGCGGTGGACAGCGCCGCCGCGGCCTTGGCCACGTCCTGCTCGTAGCGCCGCCGCAGCGTCGCCGACTCGACCCCGCCGGACAGGAACGCGCTCGCCGCCGTCGCGTCGGCGTCGGCCATCGCCCGGTAGACCTCCTGCGCGGCGTAGGCCAGCGGCTCGCTGCGGTCGGCCAACGCGGTCAACGCCTCCGACCGGCGCTGCACCGAGGCCGCGGTCACCGCGCCGACCAGCAGCGTCGACGCCACCAGCAGCAACGCCAGCAGGGTCAACCGGCCCGGCGTGCTGCGCGCGAGCCCGGTCACCCGGCGCACGGGGTTCCGCTGAGCCTCGACCAGCACGACCGCCCCCTTTCCGAGGTGATCGGCGCCACACGCCGCACCGTTAGCGTAGATCCGCCGTGATCGGAAAGGGGGCTGTTCGCGACCGCCGGTCACTACGCTCGGGACCGTGACGGTCATCGCGCACCTCAGCGACACCCACTTCGACGGCGGCCCCCGCGCGGCCGGCCGGGCACGCCGGGTCATGGACCACCTCAACGGCCTGCCCGGTCCGCTGGACGCGGTCCTCGTCAGCGGTGACATCGCCGACCACGGCCTCACCTCCGAGTACGAAGAGGCGCGGGAGCACCTGGCCTCGAAGTTCCCGGTTCTGGTGCTGCCGGGCAACCACGACGACCGCGGAAACTTCCGCCGAACCCTCCTCGGCACGCCCGCGAGCGGCGACCCCGTCGGCGGCGGCCCGGTGCGCGAGGGCCCGGTCAACCAGGTCGAGAAGATCGGCGACGTCGTCTTCGCGCTGTGCGACTCGTCCATCCCCGGCCGCTCCGACGGCCTGCTCGACGACGACACCCTGGCCTGGCTGGACGACGTGCTGGCCCACGGCGCGCGGACGTTCGTGTGCTTCCACCACCCGCCGGTGACCGTGCACGAGCCGAGCATCGACGCCATCCGCCAGTTCGGCGAGGACCGCCTGGCCGAGATCCTGACCAGGCACGACAACGTGGTCGGCGTGCTGTGCGGGCACGCGCACACCGGCGCGGCCTCCACGTTCGCGGGCAAACCGCTGCGCGTCGCGCCCGGTGTGGTGAACACGCTGCTGCTGCCGTGGGAGTCCGACCGGGTCATCGACCTGGACCTGCCACCCGCGATCGCGTTCCACGTGCTCTCCGACGACGGGCGCCTGACCACCCACTACCGGGTCGTGGCCTGAACGTTGCGGACCTTGGCCCGCGCGCGGCTGGCCGGGCCCCGGGTGTTCGATGAGGATCGATCCCATGAGCACCATGCGCGCCATCAGCCAGGACCGCCTCGGCGGCCCCGACGTGCTGCACGAGGTCACCCTCCCCAAGCCGGAACCCGGCCCGACCGAGGTCCTGGTCCGGGTGCGCGCCGCCGGCGTCAACCCGGTGGACGCGAAGACCCGCGCCAACGGCGGCTTCCTGACCCCGCCGTTCGTGCTGGGCTGGGACGTCTCGGGGGTCGTGGAGGAGGTCGGGGTCGGGGTGACGCTGTTCGCCCCGGGCGACGAAGTGGTGGGCATGCCCCTGTTCCCGCGCGAGGCGGGCGCGTACGGGGAGTACGTCGTAGCACCGTCCCGCCACTTCGTGCACAAGCCCGCCGCGCTGGACCACCCGCACGGGGCGGCCCTGCCGCTGGTCGGGTTGACGGCGTGGCAGAGCCTGGTCGAGACCGCCGACGTCCGCGCGGGCCGGCGGGTCCTGGTGCACGCGGGCGCCGGCGGGGTCGGACACGTGGCCGTCCAGATCGCCGCCGCGCGGGGCGCCCACGTCATCGCGACGGCGAGCGCGGCCAAGCACGAGTTCGTCCGATCGCTGGGCGCGGCCGAGGTGGTGGACTACACGGCGGTCGACTTCGCCGAGGTGGTGCGGGACGTGGACGTCGCTTTCGACACCGTGGGCGAGGACATCGGAGCCAGGTCCGTGCCGACGGTCAAGCCGGGCGGAATCGTGGTCACCATCCTGGGCCGTTCCCTGGACACCCTGAACGCGGCAGCCGAGGGCACCGAGGTCCGGACCGCAGCGGTGCTGTGCGAACCCGACCGCCACGGCCTGCTCGCACTGACCGACCTGGTGGACCAAGGACTCCTGCGCACCGAACTGGACACGGTCCTACCCCTGGAACGGGCCGCGAAGGCCCACGAACTCCTGGAGACGGGCCGAACCCGAGGCAAAATCGTCCTCACCATCGACTGACACACCGCACCCGAACGACCGAGCTTTTCGCCGCGCAGCGGCGTGCTTTTGGTTCGGGCTCCCAGCCACAAGGGGCCTTCGTGTTCCCCACCGTATGACCTGCCCGAAGGGCTACCACAGA
>NZ_JBEZBW010000208.1:0-3261 GCF_040647305.1 Saccharothrix sp. NPDC042600
GCCGCCCCCGCCACCACCCGCGCCCCGTCAGTCGCCGCCCGCGCCACCACCCGCCAGCCGGCAGCCCTGCCCCGCGCCCGCAGCCCTCGCCCCCGAGCGCCCGCCGGCCCCACAACCACCACAACCACCACCGCCACCACCGCCACCACCACGGCCACCTAGAGCCAGCCGCGCCTCATGGCCTGCACCCCCGCCTGGAACCGGGTCTGCGCGCCGCACCGGTCCATCAGCTGGCGCACCCTCCGCTGCACCGTCCGCGGCCCCAGCCCCAGGTGCCGCGCGATGCTCTCGTCCGTCAGCCCCGCCGCCAACAGCGCCAGCAGCTGCGTGTCCACCTCCGCCCCCGACGCCCCCGGGTTGAACGGGATCGAGTTGTCCCAGTACAGGTCGAACATCGACGTCAGCACGTCCAGCAACGGCGACGGGCGGATCAGCAGCACCTGGTCCACCACTCCCCGCACCGCCACCGGCAGCACCGCCACCCGCGCGTCCACCACCGCCAGCTTGAACGGCAGCGTCGGCGTCACCCGCGCCCGCTCGCCCGAGGCCACCAGTTCCGCAATCTCCCCGAGCCGCCCCGGCAGTTCCACGCTCGACCGGTCGTATATGACGCGCCACTGCACGTGGCGCCGCCGCGTGTCGATCTCCAGCGCCACGTGCTCCTCCACCGGTGAGATGTACGGCGGCTGGTCCAGCACGCACACCTCCGACCTCGCCCCCGCCAGCAGCGCCTGCCACAGGTCCCGCACGGCGTCCGCCCCGTTCACCACCTCGACCATCGCCGTGTCGTGGTGCTGCTCGGCCCGGTTGCGCAGGTAGGCGTCCATCAGCGGCGCGGCCTCGGCGCGGGCTCGGCGGTGGCCGTCCTCCCGGGCGGCGATGAGCATCTCCACGGCCAGGTCCGGCGGCACGGCCTGCCACACGTCC
Source organism: Saccharothrix sp. NPDC042600 (assembly GCF_040647305.1). NCBI lineage: Bacteria > Bacillati > Actinomycetota > Actinomycetes > Pseudonocardiales > Pseudonocardiaceae > Saccharothrix > Saccharothrix sp. NPDC042600. Next base: position 928 of record NZ_JBEZBW010000208.1, read on the forward strand.
GCCGCCACGCGCCGCACGACCCCCAGCCGGTGCAGGTCCTCCAGCACCTCGGGCCGCGTCTGCGCCTCTTCGACAGTGCACGAACCCATGTGCACCAATCGCTCATAGACACGGGCCTGCTCGTCGGGGACGCCAAGGTGCGAGAACACCTCCACATTGTCCCTGATGCGACGTTCAGCCGTAAAACACTGGTCCGTTCGGCGCAACAAGCTGACGTAAACACGACAGTGACGCGAAACTGCCGCGTTCCGCCTCTGTGCCAATCGCCATCGACCTGCCTACCTTTCACGCACTTCGCAGCCGATTCAGAACCCCTGACTCCCTCGTCGGCAGGCGAAGTCCCTGTAGGTGGAAGGAAATCCCTGTGAACGGATTGCGACGCTCCGCGCTCTGCGCCGCCGCCGTCTCCGCCACGCTGCTCACCGGCACCGTGACGCTGACGGCGACCGCCGCGCCCGCGGAACCGCAGGCGTCGCCGACGACCAAGCCCTACGAACGGCTGATCGTCGGCTACAAGTCCACCGCCGCCGAGGCCCGGTCCGACCAGGCCGCCGCCTCGGACGCCGACGCCAAGGGCGACAAGGTGGGGCGCGACCTCAACCTCGAACGCCGCCTGGGCACCGGCGCGGCCGTCGTGGACCTGGGCGGCGCCGACGCCGCCACCGCCGCCAAGGCGCTGGACGAGTTCCGCGCCGACCCGGACGTGGCCTACGTCGAGCCCGACCTGATGATGCAGCCCCTGGCCACGCCGAACGACACCGAGTACGGCCGGCAGTGGGACCTGTTCGAGGCCACCGCGGGCATGAACGTGCCCGGCGCGTGGGACAAGGCCACCGGCAAGGGCGTGACCGTGGCCGTGATCGACACCGGGTACGTCGCGCACTCCGACCTGGCGGCCAACGTCGTCGCGGGCTACGACTTCGTCTCCGACGCCGCGCGGGCCCGGGACGGCGGCGGGCGCGACTCCAACCCCGCGGACAACGGCGACTGGATGAAGGCCGGCGACTGCGGGACCGACCTGTTCGGCAACCCGGTCCCGGCCAAGGACCAGGACTCGTCCTGGCACGGCACGCACGTCGCGGGCACCATCGCCGCGGTCACCGGCAACACCAAGGGCGTCGCGGGCATCGCGTACGAGGCGAAGGTCCAGCCGATCCGCGTCCTCGCGCAGTGCGGCGGCAGCACGTCCGACATCGCCGACGCCATCATCTGGGCGTCCGGCGGCACGGTGGCGGGCGTCCCGGCCAACCCGACCCCGGCCAAGGTCATCAACATGAGCCTGGGCGGCGAGTCGGCGTGCTCGTCCACCTACCAGAACGCGATCAACTCCGCGGTCAACCGCGGCAGCACGGTCGTCGTCGCGGCGGGCAACTCGAACAAGGACGTCTCCGGCTTCACCCCCGCGTCCTGCAACAACGTGGTGACCGTCGCGGCGTCCAGCCGGGCCGGCGACCGGACGTTCTACTCGAACTACGGCGCGAAGATCGACATCACGGCGCCCGGCGGCCAGACCCGCAACGCCAACGACACCCCCGGCACGATCACCACGCCGGAGAACGGCATCTGGTCCACGCTGAACACCGGCGCGACCACCCCGGGCAGCGAGAACTACGAGCCGTACCAGGGCACCAGCATGGCGGCCCCGCACATCGCGGGCCTCGCCGCGCTGCTCGTCCAGGCCAACCCGTCCCTGACGCCGGCCCAGATCGAGACCCTGATCAAGAACAACGCCCGTCCGCTGCCCGGCACCTGCACCGGCGGCTGCGGCGCGGGCCTGGCCGACGCGGCGAAGACCGTGGCCGCGGCCGGCGGCGGCACCACCCCGCCCCCGACCGGCTTCTTCGAGAACACCACGGACGTGACCATCGCGGACAACGCGACGGTGACGTCGTCCATCCCGGTCACGGGCCGCACGGGCAACGCCCCGTCCACCCTGAAGGTCGGCGTGGACATCAAGCACACCTACCGCGGCGACCTGGTCCTGGACCTGGTGGCCCCGGACGGCACGACGTACCGCTTGAAGAACTCGTCGTCGAGCGACAGCGCGGACAACGTCGTGGCGAGCTACACGGTGAACGCGTCGAGCGAGGTCGCGAACGGCACGTGGAAGCTGCGCGTGCAGGACGTGTACTCGGGCGACACGGGCTACATCGACACCTGGAACCTCACCTTCTGAGAACGCCAAACGAAATGCCCGGTCCCCGCACAAGCGGGACCGGGCATTTCGCGTGAAGCGCGCCGCTTTTGAAGGGCTGCCAAGCCAAGGAAGGGCCTCGGTTCGTTCCCCGTACGGCCTGGGCGCAGCCCAACCGCGCTTTGGGGTTCTTGGCAACC
>NZ_JBEZBW010000209.1:0-2790 GCF_040647305.1 Saccharothrix sp. NPDC042600
GCACGAGCGCGAGCACCGCGGCGGTCACGTCCGGCCCCGCGACGGCGGCCGACACCCGGACCCGCCGGGTCACCGCGGCGGCCCGGTCGAGCCACCGCGCGCAGCCGCCGCAGTCCTCCAGGTGCTCGTCCGCGAACCGTTCCGCGGCCGCCGGACCGGCTTCCCCGTCCAGCCGCGCGCTCAGGGTCTCCCGAATGTCGTCGCAATCCACGGATCAGTAGTCGCGGATTTTCCCCGGATGGTTCCAATACTTTCTGGTCAACGCTGTGAAGGCGTCTCGCATGTCGCTTGAGCGCATTTGTCCGGCGGTTCCCGCGGGTTAGTGTCACAATCATGTCGGAAACACCGGGGGAAGACCCGACCACCACTTTGCTCCTCGCCGTCGGACGTGGTGACCGCGCCGCGGCGGAGCTGTTCATCCGGAACACGCAGCGTGACGTCTGGCGGTTCCTGGTCTACCTCGCCGGGCACGCCGACGCCGAGGACCTGACCCAGGAGACGTTCGTCCGCGCGCTGGGCAGCGCCCGCGGTTTCACCGGTCGCGGCGGCGCCCGGACGTGGCTGCTGGCCATCGCCCGCCGGGTCGCCGCGGACCACTTCCGCGCCGCCGCCACCCGACCGCCGATCGCCTCCGACCAGGACTGGCAGGCCGCGGCCGACCGGGTCGGCGACCGGCACCTGCCGGGCCTGGACGACACCGTCGCGATCAAGCTCGCGGTGCGCACGCTGTCCGGGGACCGCCGGGACGCGTTCGTGTTGACGCAGGTGGTGGGCCTGGGCTACGCGGAGGCCGCCGAGGTGTGCGGCTGCCCGGTCGGGACGATCCGGTCACGCGTCGCGCGCGCCCGGCGGGACCTGGTGTCGGTGCTGGCCCCCTCCGCGCCGGGCCCGGCGGTGACGGCCGTGGTGCGTCCGCAGGCAGCCGGCTAGGCCGGGTGGGCCCACCCGGGAGGGCCGCTCGGCGGCGCGCGTTCCCCTGCTCGGGTGGGAAAAGTTCGTCACCGCAGTCCCGTGCCGTTGGTTCTTGACGACACTCGTTTTGCTGTGGAAAAGTCTTAAGCTAACCCGCCCCCCGCTGATGTGGACAACAGTCGAATATTTGCGGTAGGAATCGGTTTGCAGGTGGTGGTAGCCGGTAGCCTGTTCTCTCGAACGCTCCCCTGAGAATTGCTCCGGGACGGGGGTTCGTGGCGACGGCGCCGCCACGCGGGGGGTTGTCGCCAACTGCGTGCAGGAACGCCGCCGAACGCAGCGTGGAACTTACTGGGGAGTTAAACGTGTTTGGTCGAACATGGCCCGGAACAGGGCAGCACCGCGACCCCGGGACAGGCCGGTGCGCCTTACCCGCGAGCGGCTCCGCACCCAAGCGCAGGTCGAGCTAGTCGGCACGGGGGCCAGTCGTGAACCCCTCCGCCCCGACCGGACGTGCCCCGTCGCGGGGACTGTCGCCGCTGCCCGCGCCCCGGCTGGCGATGGGCGTGGTCACCGCGGTCTTCGCGAGCATCAGCCTCATCGGCTTCCTGCACGTGCTGCTCCTGCCCGTGAGCGCGGGCGCCATCGTGCTGTCGTTCTCCTGCATCGCGGTGCTCATGGCGATGCAGTTGCTGTGGTACGCCAGGGACAACGGCAGACTCCGCACGCCGGTGGGCTACGGCGTCCTGGCGGCGCAGGCCGCGCTGGTCTACCTGCCGATCCTGTTGTTCGGCCAGGCGTGGGTCGGCATGCCGGGGTTCCTGGCGGGCAGTGTCCTGCTGGTGCTGCGGGCCGTGCCGGCGTGGACGGCGTTCAGCCTGATCGTCCTGTCGATGGGCGCCATCCAGTGGCTGTTCACCGCGCAACCCATCGACATGCTCTACACGGCGATCTCCACCGTGACGACCGGCTTGGTGGTGTACGGCCTGTCGCGGCTCACCGCGCTGGTGGCGGAGGTCCAGTCCAGCCGGGCCGAGATCGCCCGCATGGCGGTGTTGCAGGAGCGGCTGCGCTTCGCCCGGGACCTGCACGACCTGTTGGGCTACAGCCTGTCCGCCATCGCGCTGAAGATCGAGCTGGCGCACCGGTTGATCGAGAAGTCGCCCAAGGAGGCCGGGGACCAGCTGCTGGAGATCCTGGAGATCTCGCGGCTGGCGCTGTCCGACGCGCGCACCGTGGCCAGCGGGTACCGGGAGCTGTCGCTGGAGGAGGAGTGCCGGTCGGCGGTGTCGGTGCTGGAGGCGGCCGACATCCAGGTGGAGCTGGACGCGGACCACATCGACCTGCCGGTGCAGGTGAGCACGGTGCTGGCGACCGTGCTGCGCGAGGGCGTGACGAACCTGTTGCGGCACAGCAAGGCCAAGCACTGCCGCATCACCATCCGGCAGGGGCAGGACACGGCGTCGCTGGAGATCGTGAACGACGACCTGGCGGAGCGGCAGCGGAAGGCGCCCGGCAGCGGGCGCGGCGGGTTGCAGAACTTGAGCGTGCGGGCCAAGGAGATCGGCGGGTCGGTGACCGTGCGGCACGAGCCCCACGAGTTCCTGCTGCGGGCTGAGGTGCCTCTGCGATATGACCGGCACGCCGCTGCTCGGCGGTCTGAGGCCGACTCTTCTTGAGCTTCGGCTGTCGGGGTGGCGCTGCGCTCTCAAGCTGGCGCTGACGCGCTCTCAAGATCAAAAGCTCAAAAGCGGCTGGGGAGGCCTCCAGTGGGGGGAAGGGCCTGCGTGTTCCCCACCGCATGACCTGGCGGAGCCAACCACAGATCGGCCCGGGTGCCGCTAAAAACTTTTGCTCGTTCCTCGCAAAACTTTTTGG
>NZ_JBEZBW010000210.1:0-1942 GCF_040647305.1 Saccharothrix sp. NPDC042600
AGGCTCGTCTGGTCGGGTGGGTGTGGTGGTCTGTCGGGTGGGTTGTGGGGTGTGGCGCCCCGGTTGGGCGGGGCGCCACTCCGTGGTCAGGCGGGGATGTCTCCTGGGCTTCCCCATTGTCTGGTGTAGGTGGTGCCGTCGTTGTGGAGGATGTGGATTGTTTGGGTGGTGGGGCGGTAGACGGCGAAGTCGGCGAGTCCGTTGCCGTTGTAGTCGCCGGCGACGGGGATGTCGCCGGGTGATCCCCATTGGCGGTGGTATTGGGTGCCGTCGTTGTGGAGGATGTGCCAGTAGCCGTCGTGGGGGGTGTAGGTGACGAAGTCGGCGAGTCCGTTGCCGTCGTAGTCGCCGGCGACGGGGGTGTGTCCGTTGCCGCCCCATTGGCGGTGGTATTGGGTGCCGTTGTTGTAGAGGATGTGCCAGTTGCCGTCGTGGGGGGTGTAGGTGGTGAAGTCGGTGAGTCCGTTGCCGTCGTAGTCGCCGGAGACGGCGAGTTGGCCGGGTCCGCCCCAGGGTCGGGTGTAGGTGGAGCCGTCGTTGTGCAGGATGTGCCAGTTGCCGGTGGAGGGTCGGTAGATGGTGAAGTCGGCGAGTCCGTTGCCGTCGAAGTCGCCGGAGACCGGCTGGTCGCCCTGGCTCCCGCCCCAGGGTCGGGTGTAGGTGGAGCCGTCGTTGTAGAGGATGCGCCAGTTGCCGGTGGTGGGCCGGTAGACCGTGAAGTCGGTCAACCCGTTACCGTCGAAATCACCCGAGTAGCCGGCCGCGCCCCCGAACAACGCCTGGGCGACCACGGCCCCGTCGTGCGCCTCGTAGCCGTAGCGTTCGGGGAACGCTGACCGTTGCACGGCTTGACACACCTCCCCGACGGATCTGGTGCGCCAGTCCGGGACGTTGGTGACCATGTAGTCGAGGAACTTGTTGGTCGCGTACACGGGATCGCGGACTTGCTCCGGAGTGCCCCACCCCATGCTGGGCCGCTGCTGGAACAGTCCCTCGGAATCGGCGTCACCGTAGTCCAAGTTCTGGATTCGGCTTTCCACGATCGCCGTGGTGACGGCGATGGCCGCGGCTCGCAGGCCGAGCCCCCGACGTTGGGTGGTCTTCACGACCACACGGGCACATGAGATCTGGTATCCGCTGACCCCGCCGCGAAGCGCCCCGTCGAGACGGCCGTTCAACAACGCGGCGAGCGCGTTGTCGGCACTCGTGACGCCGTTGGGTGAGCAAGGCAGTGCCGTGTCAGCGTGCGCTGACGGCTGAATGGCACCAGCCAGCATGGAGGCCGTAAGCGCGGTTGCGATCAACCATCTTCCGGTGTTCGTCATGCTCTTGCCGCGCTTCACGCCGGAACGTCCCCGACGTTGCCCCACGGACGAGTGTAGGTGGTGCCGTCGTTGTGGAGGATGTGGATTGTTTGGGTGGTGGGGCGGTAGACGGCGAAGTCGGCGAGTCCGTTGCCGTTGTAGTCGCCGGCGACGGGGATGTCGCCGGGTGATCCCCATTGGCGGTGGTATTGGGTGCCGTCGTTGTGGAGGATGTGCCAGTAGCCGTCGTGGGGGGTGTAGGTGACGAAGTCGGCGAGTCCGTTGCCGTCGTAGTCGCCGGCGACGGGGGTGTGTCCGTTGCCGCCCCATTGGCGGTGGTATTGGGTGCCGTTGTTGTAGAGGATGTGCCAGTTGCCGTCGTGGGGGGTGTAGGTGGTGAAGTCGGTGAGTCCGTTGCCGTCGTAGTCGCCGGAGACGGCGAGTTGGCCGGGTCCGCCCCAGGGTCGGGTGTAGGTGGAGCCGTCGTTGTGCAGGATGTGCCAGTTGCCGGTGGAGGGTCGGTAGATGGTGAAGTCGGCGAGTCCGTTGCCGTCGAAGTCGCCGGAGACCGGCTGGTCGCCCTGGCTCCCGCCCCAGGGTCGGGTGTAGGTGGAGCCGTCGTTGTAGAGGATGTGCCA
>NZ_JBEZBW010000211.1:0-1474 GCF_040647305.1 Saccharothrix sp. NPDC042600
CGCTACGACAAGACCGCCCACTCCTACATGGCCGCCCTCACCATCGCCAGCCTCATGATCTGGCTCGCCACCAAATAACCAGACACGCCCTAGGCCAGGTTCTCCACGATGGTCGCGTTGGCCAGGCCACCCGCCTCGCACATGGTCTGCAGGCCATAACGCCCGCCACGGGCGCGCAGGGCGTGCACCAGCGTCGTCATGAGCCGCGCGCCGCTCGCGCCGAGCGGGTGGCCCAACGCGATCGCACCACCGTGCACGTTGACCTTGGCGGGGTCGGCGCCGGTCTCGGCCAGCCAGGCCAACACCACCGACGCGAACGCCTCGTTGACCTCGAACAGGTCGATGTCACCCAACGACAACCCGGACCGCCGCAGCACCTGCTCGGTGGCCGGGATGACGCCGGTCAGCATCAACACCGGGTCGGACCCGGTCACCGCGAAGGAGTGCAGCCGAGCCAACGGCCGCAGCCCGTACCGCTCGGCCGCCTCGGCACTCATGATCAACACGGCGGCCGCGCCATCGTTGATCGGACTGCTGTTGCCCGCCGTGACCGACCACTCGATCCCGGGGAACCTCTCGGCCATCACGGCATCCTCGAACGCCGGCCGCAACCCGGCCAACACCGACACGGAAGTCCCCGGCCGCACAGACTCGTCCCGCCCCACCGCCCCCAACGGCACGACCTCGGCGTCGAACAACCCGGCGTCCCAAGCGGCAGCCGCCCTGCGATGCGACTCCACGGCGAACCGGTCCATCTCCGCCCGACTCAACGACCACTTGGCAGCGATGAGTTCGGCACTGACCCCCTGCGGCACCAACCCGTCGGGGTACCGAGCAGCCACCGAGGGCCCGAACGGATCCGCCCCGGCCGGCACGTTCGACCACATCGGCACCCGACTCATCGACTCGACACCACAAGCGATCACGACGTCGTAAACCCCGGCCATGACCCCTTGCGCCGCGAAGTGCACAGCCTGCTGGGAAGACCCGCACTGCCGATCAACCGTGGTGGCCGGCACGGACTCGGGAAACCCGGCGGCGAGCACGGCGTACCGGGTGGTGTTCATCGCCTGCTCGCCAACCTGATCAACACACCCCCCGATCACATCGTCAACCACCCCACCCCCAACCCCAGCCCGCTCGACCACGGCCCGAAGCACATGGGCAAGCAGGTCCACCGGATGCACCCCGGCCAACGCCCCACCCACCTTGCCCTTCCCCACAGGCGACCGAACCGCCGAAACCACCATCGCATCCCGCACCCAAGCCTCCTGACTATTGCCACCCATAGCCAGCCCCAACGTAGCTGACTACACCCACCCAAAGCCAGTAGGACCCCCATCACACCCCCCGCCCCCCCGCGCCGCAGGCGCGCTCTTCAACGGGCTGCCAAGCCACAGGAAGGGCCTCGGTTCGTTCCCCGTACGGCCTGGGCGCAGCCCAACCGCGCTTCTCCCTTCTTGGCAACCAGCTT
>NZ_JBEZBW010000212.1:0-1082 GCF_040647305.1 Saccharothrix sp. NPDC042600
AGCGCGAACAGCAGGTCCGTGGTGCCGATCGCCACCATGACGATGAACATCGGGGCAACGCCGCCGCCGCGGCCGGCGAGGCCGCCCACCAGGCCGGGCAGGCCCACGATGCCGCGGACCGTGCCCAGGCCGCGGCCACCGAAGCCGGCCATGCCGCCGACACCGCCAAGGTCGCCGCCGACACCGCCGCCCGCACCGCCGAACTGGCCCGCGCCGTCGACGCCGAACAACTCGCCGCCCGCGCCAGTCAGGCCGTCCGCGACGCCCAGGACGCCCTGGCCACCGACACAGCACAGACCCAAAGCCGGGTGCCCGCCTGGCGGGCTGGCACCCACTACCGCCCCGACCCCGACACCCAGACCCTGCTCGACCACGCCCGCCACACCACCACCCCCGCCGACACCGCCCTGGTCGAGGCACGCACGGCCGCTCTGCGGCTGTGGCGCCACGCCGGCCCCTACACCGCCCACGCCGCCGAACAAGCCCTCACCGGCGACCACACGGCCCTCACCACGTTCCTGACCGCAGGCCTGGACACGGCCCTGGCCCAGGACGACCGCCTCGGCGTGAAGATCCTCGGCGGCAACGCCGACACCGCCGCCGCCCTCACCGCCGCCCAGAAAGCGCTCGCCACCGGCACACCCGAACAGGTCGAACACTTCCTGCATATCGGCGGCGACTACGACGGCCGCGACGACGAGGACCGCATCGCCGTCCAGCGCATCCTCAACACCGGCGGCCCCGCCACCAAGGACGCCGCCAACGCCGCCTTGGACGGCAGCATCGATGACGTCCGCGACTTCCTCGCCGTCGGCCGCGACATCGCCGCCCAGGACGACGACCGCATCGCCACCCAACTCGTCCTCAACACCGGCGGCCCCGAAGTCCGGGCGGCCGCGAACGCCGCCCTGGACGGTCCCTGGGCCGGCGTCCGGCAGTTCCTGCGCCTGGGCCGCTACCAGGCCGCCCGACGCGACGCCGAGACCGCCCACCACGTCGCCGTCGTCACCGGCCACGTCGCCGCCGCCGCGGCCTCCGCCGCCACCGCCCGCCACCACGCCGCGCTGGCCGCCCACACCGCC
>NZ_JBEZBW010000213.1:0-1033 GCF_040647305.1 Saccharothrix sp. NPDC042600
TGGTGCCGGCGTCGCAGCCGATGAGGCGGATGGGGGTTTTGCCGTCCCAGCCGTTGCGGCGTAGCAGGTCGCCGTAGTGCTCGGGGGTGTAGGTGCGGTTGCCGATGCGGGCGCGGCCGTCGGGGGTGATGTGGACGTCGGCGGTGAAGTAGCGGGGGTCGTGGGGGACGCGGTGGGGCAGGTCGCCCATGTCGGGGTCGCCGCGGTGGTGGGAGATGCCGGAGGGGGTGGTCTCACCGTGCCGGGCGTGGGCCTCGTCGATGTCCGGGGCGCGGTCCGGGCTGGTGTCCGGGTTGTTCGGGTTGTCCGGGTTGTTGCTGTCGGGGTGGTTGCTGTCGGGGTCGCGGTGCGGGGGCGACCACGGCTTGGGGTCGTGGGGCGCGTCCGGGCGGCCCGGCGTGTGCGGCGCGTCGGGACGACCCGAGGTGTGAGGGCTGGCTTGGGGCGGTCCGTTGTGGACCGGGCCGGGGCGGTTGTGGGGTGTGCCGGGGGCCGTGGGGCTGTGGTGGGGCGGGTTGGGCCCTGGGCCGGGGCGTGCCGGAGCTGCGTGTGCCGGACCTGCGTGTGCCGGACCGGCGTGTGGCGGGCCGGCGTGTGGCGGGTTGGTGTGGGGCGGGTTGGTGTGGGGCGGGTTCGCGTGGCTTGGGCCGGTGTGGGGCGTGCCGGGGTGGCCTGGGCCGGCGTGGCTTGGGGTGGGGCCGGCGTGGCTGGGGGTGGTGTGGCTTGGGGGTGTGTGGTGTGGGGCGGGCGGGGTGCGGGGAGGTTCTGGGGTTCGGCCGTGCGGGATGCCGGAGGCCAGGTCGCCGCGGGTGCCGGGGGTTCCGGTCCAGCCGCCTGGGCCGCCGGGGCGCGGGGCGCCGCCGGGTGCGCTGGCGCCCGGGGTGCCGCCGGGGCCGTTGCCGGGGGTGTTGCCGGGCATGCCGCCGCCGGGTGTGCCGGTGGGGGTACCGCCGGTCGGGTTGGTGGGGGTGTGCGGGCCGGGGGTGGGTGTGTGGGGCTGGTCGGGGCGTGCGGGGGCTTCCGGGGTCGCTGC
>NZ_JBEZBW010000214.1:0-1001 GCF_040647305.1 Saccharothrix sp. NPDC042600
ATCGCGAAGATCATCCAGGACCTGCTGGACACCATCAAGAAGGTCTCGCCGATGCTGAAGCGTCTGGTCGAGGTGTTCGAGAAGGTGATGAAGGTCCTGGGCAAGATCGCCGGCAAGGCGACGGGCCTGGACGTGCTGGACCCGAAGAACATCAAGAAGGGCGGTTTCCTCCAGACCGGCAAGGCCGACGTGGACACCCCCAACGGCTCCACCGGCAACAGCCCCGGCTCCGGCGACGGCAACGGCTCCGGCTCTGACGGCTCCAACTCCGGCAACGGCGACGGCACCGGCGATGGCACCGGTTCCGACAACAGTCCCGGCACGGGCGACCCCGACTCGCCGACCCCGTCCAACCGCCCCGGCGAAGGCACGACGAACACGGCAAGCACCCCGACCTCCACCGACACGCCACGCCCGGGCCGCACCGACCCCGGCGACACGACCCCGACCGGCACTCCGCGCCCGGGCCGTGACCCGGGTGGCAACAGCCCGGACCCCGACCAGCCACGCGGCGGCGTGGGCGAGACGCGCGGCGGCCCCGGCGGCAACTCCCCGACCGGCGACTACCGTCCCGCTCCGGGCGGCACCCCCGTGGGCGAGCACCGAGGCGGTCCCGGCGGGCAGCCTTCCCCCGGCTACAGCAGCCCGGGCGGCAACAGCGGCAGCCCCGGCGGCGGAGGCACGCCCAGCGGTTACAGCAGCGGCCCCGGCGGTGGCGGCGGTACTCCCGGCGGCCACAACGGTGCCCCCGGTGGCGGCGGCACCCCCGGCGGCTACAGCAGCGGCCCCGGCGGCGGCTCGCCCGGCGGCGGCGGTGGCGGTTCCTACAGCGGTGGCGGCAGCCCGAACGCCGGCAACCCGCCCCACGCCCCCACCCCCACCCGCTACGACCAGACCTCGGCCGCGGCAGCGACCCCGGAAGCCCCCGCACGCCCCGACCAGCCCCACACACCCACCCCCGGCCCGCAAACCCCCACCAACCCGACCGGCGGTGCCCCCAC